>CAXTUE010000318.1:0-6096 GCA_964247355.1 uncultured Ktedonobacteraceae bacterium
CTTTTTGAGCGAGGTACAGGCACTGTCAACGCTTCGCCATCCAAACATTGTGCGCTTGTATGATGCACGGATTTTCCCCTCTCAAAACGAAAACGTTACATTGACGTATATCTCTTCAGAATATGTCGATGGTCAGACGCTCGCCAGTGTCATGCGGAAGATGCAACGTCAAGGACGAACACCAAACTGGACTGAAATAATTCGTATCTTTGCCACTATCGCAACCACACTTGATTACGCTCATCGCAATAGCATTGTGCATGGCGACCTAAAACCAACAAACATTATTTTGAGTGTAAACTCCTCGCAACAAGGCCATCTTGCGGACCCTATTCTCACAGACTTCGGGCTTGCTAGAATTATAGGTCACGCCACAAATACAAGGCGGTCTCTTGACACCATGTACTATATTTCCCCAGAGCAAGCCAAAGGCGGGCCAGCAGATAAATACAGTGATATTTATGCTCTTTCCGCGATGCTGTACGAAATGTGTACAGGCGTAGTACCTTTTCAAGGAACGAGACCGATTTCGATATTGATGCAGCATGCACAGGCTGTACCACAGTCCCCGTCGCTCATTGCTCCCAATATTCCGCTTGGTCTAGCTCACATCATTATGCGCGGACTGGCAAAAGACCCTACAATGCGTTTCCCTGACGCTCTAGCTATGGCGACAGCCCTGACACATGCTCTTGACACTTCTAGTCTTTCTCCGCAAGAATTTAAAATTGCTCAGCCCATTCCTTCCTACATAGAGCAGAGATCTTTTCAAGATGCCGCAGTGCCGCAGGCTGTAGAGAAAGCACAATCACAACGGACACACCCGCCTACAACTCCTTTTGTGTCGCGTCCCAATCGTAGGAGGCAAAGATTATTTCTAGGCATAGGTCTGATCGCTCTTGTGGCGTTACTGGTAACAGGTTTAGGCGCATTTTCACTGCTACAAGGTACCGCAACACCAGTTGCAGTAACAGGTGTTGTTGGCCATGCCTCCTTTGTGAGTACAGGCTTAACGAACGATACAAATGGATTACAGGGACTCAATGATCAGTTGCAACTTGACCTTTCTTCGGTCCCTACTCCTGCATCTGGCAATAGCTACTACGGCTGGTTACTTCCTGATAAAATTCAAAATGAGTCCTCTCCTGTATCTATTGGAAAGTTAGCTGTTGCGAATGGGAAGATACACGTTCTTTATACGAATACCTCAAGTCACAACAATTTACTCGCTATCACAAGCCGGTTTCTTATCACTGAGGAAAGTTCCGCCACTACTCCAACTGTTCCCTCTGTAGATACAAATACATGGCGTTACTACGCGGAACTCCCGCAAGATACAAGTGCTGCTGGGTCTGGCCATATTACAATGCTTGATCACTTTCGCCATCTACTCGTCGAACTGCCAGAGCTACAAAAATATAACTTACATGGTGGCTTAGCGGTATGGTTGTTGCAGAATACAAGAAGAGTAGAAACGTTGGCTACAGATAGCAAAGATGCTGTGCAAGCTCAAAATTATGGCCTCGCCCGTCAAGATATCCTACGTGTTATAGACTATCTCGATGGTAGACAAATGGTACAGAGCGATCTTCCTGCTGGAACAAGTCTTCCAGCCGGAATTGCGAATGATCAAATCGGTCTGCTGGGAGGCGATGCGAACAGTACCGGCACTCCCGGCTATATGCGTCTTGTTGGGCTACATCTGACTGGCATGCTGTCACTTCCGTCAGCAGCACAGGAGCAACGTCAAAGCGGCTCACGTATTGTGAGCGCGCTTGACAGCGAACGGAGTGCGCTACAACTTGTGCATAACGATGCGAAAAAGCTGCTCACTTTGAACGATGAGCAGCTTGCGCAAGCTGCATCAGTGGCTCTCTTAAGTGATATGGTGACGCAATCATACTATGCCTATTCCGGCTATCCCGATCAGCACACACTACAAACGCAGGGTGGAGCAGTGTGGATTTATAGCGCGATTCAACGTCTTGTGAATTATTCTATTACGCGCTACAAAGCGTAGGAAATATATTCATTACAAGGCTTCGTCCATTCTTACACGTTTCTATAACGTTACCACACTTCGCTGGTATCGACATCGACATAGTATGTGAAGAGCTGTTCATTGAGCGTTATGCTACTGCGCACTTTACCCAGCGCATGATATCTATAGAGGTACACATTCACAACAAGGCCAACACCTACGAGAAGTACCACAACAAGGAGCAGGAGCAGTGCGAACATAAAAGCACCTATCGTCTTTCTCTGGCCCGTAAAGATGTCCAGGTAGTTTCACTTTGTTAGGAAGAGTTTTCCTCTTCTACTAAAAGAGACGCACTATGCTGAATTTCATCAAATTTGTATGAACAACGTCACAAAATTCAGGGACGCCCATCTTGTTTATGAAAATTATCAAGAGATAGAGTGCTATAGTAGAACGCGATAAATCGAATATGGTAAAGCGTTCTATAAAGATAGGCGGGTAATAATAGTATGTGTACACCGAATCTATTAGCCTAGATGTACCATGTGGTTGCGTCTTGCCTCATCTATGGCTTAGAATACTATCTGTACTTGTATAACTCACTAGAGGAAACCAGACACAGACACCATGCTGGTAAGAGAGGAACAAATGGTCGATCTGAAGCAGACGCTGAGCCGTTTTCTGACAATTTCAGGTGTGCGGCAGGCAATCCTGGTTGGGCGCGATGGGCTAATGATAGAGGGTATGACCCGTGATGGAAGGGAAAATATGGAGGCTATGGGTGCCATCATGACATCAGGGTTAGGCACAGCTGAGTCACTTGGACAAGAACTCGCACGGGGAAGCGTTGTCGGCGTACTGGTTGAGTATGAACATGGTTTGGTAAGTGTCGACCCTCTTGGTGATTTTGCCCTGGTGGTTACTCTGCTCGATAATGCATCCAATCTTAGTCGTGTGCGTCATATGGTAAAAGCGAGCCGAAATGAAATTCTTGAAGCTCTTGATATCGCATAATAAAAATGTATTGTAAATAAGTAAATGCAGAATGAAATACGTATAATTCAGGCGTTATATGGAGATACATGGAGGGCGGCTTGTTCATGGAACAACTGACGAACCTTGTCGTTTCAGATAAAGAACTTTCTCTCATCTCAACTGTTCTCGCAAAGTTGATGAATGATACCAATGCAACCTCTGCCCTCCTTCTTGATAAAAGTGGACAGGTAGTGACGACACAGGGTACAAACACAAGACGCAATGCAACTATGCTTGGCGCACTGCTCGCTGGCGTGTTTTCATCCTCGCGTGAGGTCGCGAAACTGCTCGATGAGAAGGACTTTCGCAATATTTTCCAACAGGGAGTACAAGAGAATATCTATACTTCGATGATCGAGGAACAATGGCTGTTGGTTATTATCTTTGATAGATTGACACATATAGGCCTGGTAAAGGTCTTGTCTAAGAAGGCTTCTGATGAGCTTCTGCGTATCTTAGAACGTGTACGCACTGACACAACGCGCAAGAAAGCATCTGTGATCGACATCAAATTTCGCTCCTCTGTTGAGGATACTATCGACCTCCTTTTCCGCGACTAAAGGAACCTATTCTTTATGGCACTCATCAACATTGCCAGCCATGAGATACACTGTAAGATTGTGTACTATGGCATCGGGTATTGCGGCAAAACAACAAATCTGCAGTACGTGTTCAAGAGCATCAACCCATCTGCACGTGGCGAGATGCTCTCGATTGCAACTGAGACAGAACGTACGCTCTTCTTCGACTTTTTACCACTCGATCTTGGCACTGTACACGGCTTTCGTACACGTTTTCACCTGTACACCGTTCCCGGCCAAATCCTCTACGAACGAACTCGCCTTGCTGTGCTTAACGGTGCCGACGGTATTGTCTTCGTCGCCGACTCACAGGCTGAAAAATTTGAAGAGAATGTGCAGAGCATCTCTGAACTTGAGATGAACATGCGACGCATTGGCAAAGATATGAGCACCTTTCCTTATGTGATGCAGTGGAACAAGCGCGATATGCCCTCAGCTCTTCCTGTGCCTGTCCTTGATCGCTACCTCAACCGTCGCCGCGTCCCTAGCTTTGAAGCTGTTGCCTCTGATGGTCGTGGTGTCTTCGCTACACTACGCACTATCAGCAAAGGCGTTATGGCACAACTCTAAATATGCGCATCTTCGGCCTTGATTTTACCAGTGCTCCAAGTCCTCGCAAACCCATCACCTGCGCTGTTGGAAAACTAGACTCCACAACCTTGCTCATCGAAAACACTATCGCTCTTCCCACCTTCACAGCTTTCGAGGCATTTTTACAACAAGAAGGTCCCTGGATTGCCGCATTCGATTTCCCCTTTGGGCAACCCCGCAAGCTTCTTACAAACCTGAATTGGCCACAAACATGGGCTGGCTATGTACAGCACTGTGCCACACTCGGAAAGATTGCGTTTGAGGAGACGCTAACACATTACCAAGCAAACAGGCCAGCAGGAGATAAGCAACATACACGTATGACAGATAGACTCGCCGGAGCACGTAGCCCCATGATGCTCCACCGTGTACCCGTCGGCAAAATGTTCTTTCAAGGCGCGCCTCGTTTGCTACATTCAGAAGTGAGCATTCTGCCCTGCCGTCCAAACGAGACGAATAGAATCGCACTAGAAGGCTATCCCGCCCTTGTCGCACAATGCTGGATAGGTAAGACCGGTTATAAAAGTGACGAACGCAAAAAGCAATCAGCAGAGCAACAGGCAACGCGCCAACGCATTATCGACGCTATCTGCTCTGTCGAACTGCGCACCGCATATGGTATCAACCTTGAGCTAAACCAAACGCTCGCGAGTAGGCTCATATGGGAACCAATGGGCGATGAACTGGATGCCGTTCTGTGTGCTATTCAAGCAGCTTGGGCATACACACAACGCGAGCAAAATTATGGTATCTCATCAATTTGTGACAGCATTGAAGGGTGGATTGTTGATCCTGTTATGCTAGAACGTGTTGCCACCAACTGAGATACTTGTCATGCTAAGGCCATGACTGCTTATGTTTTAACTTATAGCATATAGGCGCACACGCCTGAAATCCTCTGTTACCTCACGTGTCGCACCCATGCCTGCTAACGCAAGAGAGGCGGAGAGCCGTATCGAGCGTGAATAGTGCTTGCTTTGTGAGATAAGGTGTAGCTGGGGAATTGTGCTGGCATCGTTAAGTAGCGTCAAAAGCGATACGACCGCTTGACGTTCTTGTGCATTCTCGCGTTGTAGCGCGCGCACGAGTTGTATACTAAATCGAGTACCGTGAAGTGTTTTATACTCTTCTAGTTGTTGACGCAGGTCATCGGTGGTGATGCCTGTGATGGAAGTGTTCTTGATTAGCTCGTTGACTGTCTGGCGAAATTGCCTGTGAGACTCAAGCTCTACAATATTCCAGCCCTCGGAAACTGTGACGTTCTGCTGGAATAGCCTGGCGTCCCTTCTTTCCATCAAGATATGTCCTTCTGGAGACGTAATATGGCTCCACATAGTGCTATAAAAGCACACTTTTCTACGTGTATCAGGTAGCTCCTATACTCGCAAACATTTCTTGTCGGGTTGCAAGCAACTGTAGTAGTGCCTGCAAGCCATATTGAGCACCAGTACGCTGTGCTGCTGTGAGCGTCGTATCAGCCTCAAATTCGTCTTCATCTAAAACGAGGGCAATCCCTTTTGGGTCTACCCATACATCCAAAAGCAGATCAACCTGTTCTATCTGGTTATCGTGTATAGATGCTGGCTCAGTAACATTGCAATACCAACCCTTGCGTATCCCATCAGAGCGCATGATATCGAAAATATTATACCAGCGATCAGTATAATAGTATTCCGTGAACTGGTCCCCCGGCTCAAAAACTGTATACCCCAAATCCCGCACTGGCAATGTCCAGGGTGCTGAAATGACCATACCATGTGTAAGATATTCGACAATTTCGCCGGAATATCGTAGCTTCACACGCCCTTGCGCATCCTGCTTCACAACGGTGATCATTCGCGTAACCCTATATCGAAACGTTTCGTCCTCTACTGAGGTAACGAAAAATCTGTGTCACAACCACGTGTT
>CAXTUE010000319.1:0-3182 GCA_964247355.1 uncultured Ktedonobacteraceae bacterium
ACATCGGTCCCTACAACGCATACTTATGATTGAACCAAATTGAAGAGAGGAATACTGATGGGACCAATAGAACTCGTTGTGTTTGATATGGCGGGCACGACCGTGCAAGACGATGGTATGGTGCTGAAGGCTCTGGTCGATACGGTACGGAATCATGATTTGCCAGGTGAGCCGCAGGAGTTGAACAACCTGATGGGCATGAATAAGCGCGAAGTATTTGGCATGCTTGCCGTGCGCCGCTATCCGAACGATTCAACTCATGCTGAGCAGGTCGCGGACGATGCCCTGAGAACGTTTATTGAGCAAATGAAGGCGTCATATGATAAGCATCTTGCGGCAATGCCGGGTGCCGAAGAGACATTTACGTTTTTGCGCGAGCGGGGCATCAAAATAGCGATTGACACAGGCTTTGACGCCACGATTGGCGGGTTGATAATGGACCGATTGAACTGGTTGGGACGTTTTGTAGATATCGCTGTCTTTTCAACCGATGTGAAGCTGGGGCGCCCCGCTCCCTACATGATTTTTCGCGCTATGGAGCAACTTGGCGTACTCGATGTGCATAAGGTCATGAAGCTGGGCGACTCACCTGCGGATTTGGAGGAAGGCTATAATGCTGGTTGTGGCGAAGTCATTGGCGTGTTGAGTGGTTCTCATAGTGCCAAATCACTGGGGAAGCACTGGCACACTCGGCTCATAGTAAGTGTTGCGGACCTCCCCGCGCTATTTGAGTGAGGTAGTGAAGATGTCACGCTTCATTGTGCTCTCGCTCTCCATAGCCAACTCAACAGGAGTATTATGAAGCGTGGCATCTACAATCGACGTACCTCAAATGTAGCAAGCTACGAAAGAAATACAGGCTTTGCTTGTTACCCTATGCTATGCCTCTTTCCCAGAAATATAGCTAAAAGCTTTCTCCCATACAAGTGCGGCAACCTTTTTGCCTAAGGCTCTTCCAACAAGATCGCCTTGCTCGAAGTGAATGCCACCATAGCGACGTGATAGACCTGCCTCGTTTGCTGCATCTTGTAGCGTGTTCCAATGAAGCTGTATTGCTGTTGCTGGCGTTACACCTGGCTCAATAACTGATGTTCCTGCAGCTTTTGTATACGAATAGTCAAATGAGGTGCGACCCGAAAACAATGTAAGGATTTCAGCACTTGTAGCACTGAAAATGCTGTGTCCTGAGAAAAATTCTGGAAATGGTGGTGTGAGAGCTGTTGCAGGTTGATAGGGAAGCCAATTTTGACCGAGGATGGTTTGCGTTCCTTTCGTCGGCCCTCCCCATGCACTGATAGATATATCTTTGAACAGGTAGCGAATAGCGGTGATTGGGCGAACCGAATTGTAATAGTGTTTGGCATCCCATGCAACGATACTGGCGTCGAGTAACGCATTGCCCAACATAAAATACATTTGCACGTCTTCATCCAATGTATGTTTGTCTCTCTTCGCAATACCCTGAGCTAATAGAAACCAGTGGCCAGGAGGAGTTTCAGAGGCGGGACCATCTTTCCAGTACTCCACAATGGCTTTTTCCCTATCATCAAGTGCCGCGCTAAAATCCAGTATTTGCTGAGCCTGCTCTTTGTACGCGCGTGTCGTGAAATGAGCTGGTCCGGTAGCAGGTCTGAACTGTGACCCCTCCTTAAGCGCGAAGGGTATTACGCGTCCCCATTGAGGTGTTGCGAATTTTTGTATAACAACTCCTCCATTGCCATCGGGTAGGCTAAGAGGTTGCCAGCGATTGGGATTGTGTATGGCATCAGGGGTATTTTCTGGTGTATAGCCAGTGTAATCAGAATATGGACCTGCATTCAAATCCCCTAACTGGTTCGAGCCATCGTGATGGCGAAAATCTAGTACAGCTTTCGCAACCACATTCCCAACACCGACGGGTGTACTCGTGTCTGTAGAAGTGTCGTCTGGATTGTATCCAAGGTGTTGCATCATCGCTTGAAAAGCAGGAAGCTGGCCTGGCATAAGATCAACGAGAGCACGATAAGCCGCAAAGCTGACTGCAATTGTCTTTTGGGAATGATAGGCATGACCATTTTCGTAGTGCCGTAGTGTAGCGCCAAGACGTGTGCCAATGGCTGTCGGCATGTAGACCACCCAGGCGTCATACATACAGGTACTCACAATTGCTAGTAGACGCGCAGAGACAGAAGGGGCTGGACGTGTAACTCGAATTGCTTGCAGTGCTACATTTATCCACTGCGTAGCAATTGTGGGAAGCGAGGATGTACTCGTGCTGGTCGCAAAGGTGTTTTCTCTTCTGCTTTGTAGAAAGACTCCTGTTCCTACAGCACTGGTAACTGCTATACCTAGACCTGTGCGCAACACCTTGCGACGATTCCAGTAATCTGGTTTTGCTTGCTCATTGCTCTTCTGTTTGGATGCGTTTAGTTTCTCATTTTGTGACATCTATTTGTCCTTATTTTTATTTTGGTGATACCAGGAATAGTGCGAGCCATCTCGCGAAAGGAGGCCCGTTGATTGCCTTTAACCGCACACTTTTTCGCTACGAGACGAGGGTACTATAGACGACCAGACGTTGGGTTGTCTGTTTAAGCTGAGGAATCCAGGTACCAGCGCAGGTGATCAGGTTAAGAAAAGTGCCAGCCGTATCGCTGAAAATGCGTGTAAGAGGCGCGTTTTTTGGCTCATAAAGCTCCATCTGGACAACGCGGAATGTCCTTATTTTTTTTCCACTCTGCACAATCATGATTGTGTCTCCGACATGAAGTGTATGAAGTTGCCAAAAGATTGCGGGCGAGCCTCCTGGACGGTCGAGGTGTCCATCAAGCACGGCACTGCCGAGTTCGCCGGGACGTGGACCATATTGGTACCAGCCGACTCCTGTCCAGGGATTGCGAACAGGTACCTCCATATAGCCTGTCGCACTTTTACCGACAGGTTCAACCGGGGCATGTACTCCAATGGCAGGAATGACAAGTAGCGTATTTGTCGCCGTAGCAGAAGAGGCGGTAGATGTTGCTATTGGTTTTGTTTTCGTGCTACTGGTGCTTGTATGTTGACTATGCTGCGGAGATGAGGGAGAAAGTTGATTCTCCACCCATCCTCCAACTACAACACTTAGCGAGACAATCAAGGCAAGCAGTAGCAGGGCACAGATATACCAGTATTTACGCATTATGTGCATGCAAAAGCTCCTTTAT
>CAXTUE010000319.1:3282-6095 GCA_964247355.1 uncultured Ktedonobacteraceae bacterium
GTAGGCGTAACCCCAGGAGTAGGCGTGGTTCCAGGTGTGGGTGTGACGCCAGGAGTAGGCGTGGGTGTGACGCCAAGAGTTGGTGTAGGGGTAATAACAGGAGTTGGAGTCGGCGCCAAATGTACGCCAATACTGTCTGAGCCGCCATTGTTTGATTCAGTAGTATCGCCCGGTGTACTAACCGTTGCTGTATTTGTTAGATTGCCTACAGCCGCGCTTGTCAACGTACCTGTAATGGTAATTGTGGGAAGTGTTGCGCCCGGCGCAACGGGGTAGGCTCCTGTATATGTTGCTGTCACCGTTGAGGGGCTGGTTGTACCGCTCACGGTAAAACTCCAACCGGTACCTGCTGCACTTACCTGTTGCAGCCCTGCTGGTATAGGATCGGTTACGGTAATAGCGTGAGATGCAACCACTGGACCAGCAGTGGATGTGTTGCTTGCCTGTAATTGATATGTCACTGAACTTCCAACCGCAAACGTATTACCGCCAGTATTGGTTTTTGTCAGGGCAAGATCAGGTGGAGGAGTGAAGCCAAAGTCAAATGTATAATCGTTTTCACCTGGATTATGCGCTTGCACCGTTGCTTTTGGATAGTTTCCGGTGCCAATACCGTTATTTACCTGAGCAAGCGTACCTTTAGAATCCGCTATACCACTATTTGTATCCTGGTAGGCACTCGTCAACTGATAACCCGCTAGAGGACCATTGGAAGCGTAGTCTGCTGAATTATCAAGCTTGACTATGTAGGAAGTATAGGGCGAGACAGAAAAGTAGTAGTTTCCACTGGTATCTGTAGTCGTGGTTTGTAAGAGTGTTGTTCCATCGGCTGCGTAAAGATGAACCGTAACGTTTGCGATGGGTGTCTCACCGGGGTCTTGTATCCCATTTCCATTTGTGTCAAGCCATACACGGTTTCCAATCTCGATAGGTGCCGCATGGCAAAATGCAACGAGCGAGCCAAGGCCATTTGATTTAGAAAATGTATTTGAGCTACTGCCTCCTGTAGCATAAATCTGATAGCTATTTGTCATTGCTCCAGATGAATTGTCATATGTACGTGTGCCAGCACTGTTAATATTTGTGGTTGGGTCGAAGGCTGTGGTTATGAGACCAGGTAAGCCAGGAATCTGTAGAACGCCTGCTAGAGCAGTGTAGTCGTGAAACGGCAAGAAGCGTTGCTGATAATAATAGATGCCATTCCCACTTGTTGCATTGTAGGCCCCTGTACCAGGGCCTAAGCCCGTGTCATGACCACTGGTTTGAGTACCTCCACAGGTCGCATTGCTTTCTAGTGTCCAGCCTGATGTAATGTCTCCCGTTGTTTGAAGACATGCACGTAACATATCACCACCTGTGATGCCGCTATACAAGCCATTTCCACCCGTTGGAGGTGGAGCATTCACGCCCATTTGATCTCCGTAACGGTCGCGTATGCCCAGAACCATGTCACCATTATCAAAGGCAATACTTGTCAAGATAGGTTGTGGCTTCGTTGAGGAACCTGTAAACGCTGATGTCCACGGATTCCATGCCGCAGGACTTGAAGAGCGACACGTACTACTACCTGCGTCATTCGCGCATCGGCGTGTGTAATTAAGCGGAATTTCCAGTACTGGATTGGTTACAAAGCTGTTGCTATCGGTATAGGAGAAGACATAGGCTTTGAGCTTTGTTGCATCTCCGGCAGGTAAACTGTTTGTAACGGTGGACTCGGCAGAACAAACGGCTCCTACATAAACCTGTCCACGGTATACGGTTGTTGCAAATGGTCGGAAGTCAGTGGAAGTGCAGTCACTGGGAACGGGTACTGCTGAACGTACAACATTCGCCACAGGTGGCGCGGTCGGTGCATTTGGCGCCGAGCCAATCGGTATGCGATAGAGTTGTTTGTCATAAAGATTTATGGTGTAGAGTACACTTTCATCTTCAGAAATCGCGAGGCCACCAAGCGATACTTTTCCAATATCGTTGTATGCTGTACCATCAGTTAAGTAGTTATTCGTTGAGTCGTGTGTGTTTGCACCCGCCGTGTTTGAGCCAAACAACGTGTTAAGGTCTAAAAATGGAGACCGATTTACGGCGGGCGTTGGACAATCAGCACCGCTAATACAGTAAATAGCACCCGTGCTGCCTCCTGGCTTTAAACCGCTATGCCGTTTGAAGTAGGATGCTAGAAACAATGTATCCGATGAACGTCGATAGGTAAGACCCCAGGTGGCTCCAACCTCTGGCGCAGTCGCGATAGGTGTTGGGTTAGTATTGTTTCCGCTATTGGTATAAGGAAAGCGAACTACGACATGATCGGCTGTCTGAGTCTGATTGCCTCTTACATAGCAACTGGTCGCTAGATTTGGATTGTTCTGACAATACTCGGAGGGGTGTTCTAATCCAAAATTGACAACATTAGAATTATTTGTGCCATCCACAAAGGCAACAGAGGTGCCACCAGAATGAGATGAGGATTGATAGCCAGACAATGTGGATGAAGTACTTGCTGGTCCAAAGTTCGTGAATTGAATACGAGTTGCTCCTACACCACTTGCAATTGAAAGCGTGTACTGCCCAAGCGTTGAGCCAACTGTTTTCGTCGTATCTGTTGCAACAGCAGTATTCGCATTATTATAAGCCGTTACGGTTATACCGTTAATACCAGGTTCGCGGCTATCTTCTGTGCCGTTTTCATTATAATCATCAAAAACGGTGCCTGTAATAGTATAAGGGTTGGTAGTAGCCGTGTGTGCTTTTGCACTATGAGGAAAAACGAAGATACTGGCAAGCATCAGAAAACAAAGTAGTACACTAAAATTAGA
>CAXTUE010000320.1:0-6088 GCA_964247355.1 uncultured Ktedonobacteraceae bacterium
TCCCATTTCTGGCTCACAACTCGTTGATCCTCTTCAGTCCAGTTCTTGCCCCATTCGGCTATCTGTTGTCGTTGTGCTTCGGTGTAGTGTTTGTTGCTCAAGTCTTCCATTTGTTGTTTTTGCGCAGGTGTGAAGTACTTCTCCTGCCATTCGTTGTTTTGTGTCATTTGAATCACATGGATCACTCGTATAATGGACTCCCAATTGAGTTTGTTCGTCCGTAACAACTCTTCGGTCTCGGCAATTGCTTGAATAACCGTGTCGAGTTGCGTTCTGCGCTCTCGCATCATGGCCTTTTGCTGCGCCAACGACTCTTGTAGAAGAATCGGTTCAGCACGTAAAAATTGCTGAATTTCCTGTAACGAGAAGCCGAGAAATTTCAGGGCCAGAATTTGCTGTAAGCGCAACAGGTCCGTATCGGTGTAGAGACGATAGCCGCTCTCGGTATAGGTCGAGGGCGACAACAGGCCGACTTTATCGTAGTAACGCAATGTGCGTACCGAGACCGATGCTTTTTGTGCGAACTCAGTTGTATGATAATAATGGCGATCCATGTGTTCCTCCTTTCTGCTAAGAAGTATAAAGGATGACGTAACGTCATGCTCAAGGGTTTTGGGAGCCAATTTTTAGAGTAGTTTCATTTTCGTACATAATCTGCTATCATAGAGACGTTATCAGATAAGCAAAGAGATTGTGTATGTACTACTTTTTTATAACAAGTGAGAGCCAGCAGCAAAGCCAGCCTTTTGTAGGTTTGGCTTCCTTTGCGTATCTCTGAATACATAGAAGCAGTCGCAACGAGTCGCCCGACCTATTTTAGAAGGTCCGGCGATTTTTTTGTTCTTTGCTGTGTGGAGACGGCGGTCGTGATGAATACGGTCCCTACGATAATGGTGTTGTGGTGTGGAGACGGTGGACGTGATGAGTGCAGGGACGTGATGAATGCGGTCCCTACGACAGAGGAGAATGTTATGGATGGAAGTTTCTTTTTGCGCGGCCTCTTAATTGGGCTGTCTATCGCGGCAGCCGTGGGGCCTATGAGTATTTTATGTATTCAACGTACATTGCAAAGAGGGCAACGTTATGGTTTGGTTTCTGGTCTGGGAATTGCGACAGCCGATGCGCTCTATGGATGTATTGCCGCCTTTGGACTGACTCTGATCTCTAATTTCTTAGTTAGTCAACAATTTTGGATACGTTTGCTTGGAGGTTTGTTTCTGGTCTATCTTGGTATAAGGACATTGATGAGCAAACCTGCGGAACGTGCGGCAAGTGCGAAGGCGGGGAGTTTTGTAAGTGCTTATGTCTCGACTTTGTTGCTTACGTTGACAAATCCAACGACGGTCCTCTCGTTCGTTGCGATCTTTGCGGGTATTGGTGTTGGTGCCGCAAGCAAAAGTTATGTTTCCGCGATTATCGTTGTGCTGGGCGTTTTCGTCGGGTCCGTTCTCTGGTGGGTTATCCTGACAAGCATTGTTAACTTTTTACGCACAAGGTTTACGGCTGTGTGGTTGTTGTGGATTAATAGAGTGTCGGGATGCATTCTTCTGGTTTTTGGTGTAGTTGCGCTGGCGAGTTTGCTCACTTAAGCAGAAGGAAAGCAAGAAGGTCGTGGGATACGTTAGTTGAACGTATCAATGTCAACGTACGAATGTATAGGTACATATCTGTGATATCTTAGAAATGTAGCCTTACATAGAAAGAGAACGATACATATGAAAGCCATTGGTTTATACCGTTACTTACCCATCGACAATCCTGAAAGCCTTATGGATGTTGAAATTGCGAAACCTACCGCGAGTGGGCGTGATTTGTTAGTTTCCGTGAAGGCGATTTCGGTCAATCCCGTTGATGTGAAGACTCGTGCGCCAAAAGAGCAGGTTGAGAAAGAGCCGCGTGTTCTTGGTTGGGATGTTGCGGCGTCGTCGAGCAGGTTGGGCCGGACTGCACATTGTTTCAAGTTGGGGATGAAGTATATTATGCTGGCTCCATCACGCGTCCAGGTGGGGATAGCGAATTTCATCTTGTGGACGAGCGGATTGTTGGTAACAAGCCAAAGAGCCTTGACTTTGCACAAGCGGCGGCATTACCTCTGACCGCGCTTACAGCGTGGGAGGCTATGTTTGAGCGGCTTGGCATTTCGTTAAACGTGAATAATAACAAAGGGAAGCGTATTCTTATTATTGGTGCGTCGGGTGGTGTTGGCTCAATCGCAACTCAACTCGCTAACTATGCTGGCCTAACAGTTATTGGTACGGCGTCGCGGCCAGAGACGGTGGAATGGGCAAAGGCACATGGCGCATCCTACACCATTGATCATCACAAGCCATTTGCGCCGCAACTCAAGCAACTTGGTTTTGACGATGTGGACTACATTTTCTGCTTGAATAGTACCGAAAAGCACTGGGATGATATGGTAGAAGTGATCGCGCCACTAGGTAAAATTGCCTCAATTGTAGGTACAAGTGGACCTGTCAATCTCTCTGCTTTGACAGGCAAGAGTGTTGTCTTTGCATGGGAACTGATGTTCACTCGTGCAAGATATCAGACGCCGGACATGATTGAGCAGCATAATATTCTGAATCGACTGGCACAGCTTGTAGATGAGGGCAAGATACAAAGCACGCTCACGGAGAAGCTTGAGCCTATCACTGCTGCAAATCTGCGCGAGGCTCATAAGAAGGTCGAAAGTGGCAAGATGGTAGGAAAGATTGTGTTGGCGAACTTTCCCTTTTAGTAGAAGTCAGATAATGCAGCGTTCCACACTACCAGCAGAGCTTCTTGCTTATATCAATACAAGCCACTCAACGACATTTCATTTATTTGAGCGGTATTCTGCAGGAGAGCAGGGAGCATTTGCTATCATGGACAAGCACGGGATGCGGTATGTGCTGAAATGGCAGCTAGGAATGCGAAATCTGGATCGGATGCTGCAAGCAAAAGCTGTGACTGATAGGTTACGTATTGTTGGTTATCCTGCCTCTCATTTTCTTTTTATTGGATGCGCACTGGAAGGGGTTTACAGTATTCAAGCTGCTCTTCCTGGCGCACCAAATCATCCTTTGACTATTGCGCTCATACCTCGTCTGCTAGCACTGAGTGAACTTCAAATAGAACAGGCAATGCCCAATCAGCGCAGTTGGCACGATGAAGTTGTACGTACTGTTCTTGTTGGCGGCGAAGGCTATTGTTTGCATACATCTTTGCAAGAGCATTCACATGAGACAGCTCAGCTTCTTCGGGAGTTACAGAGGTTAGTTTCCATATATCAGCGCGAGCCGCATCGAACTCAAGATATTGTGCATACCAATTTCCAACCTGCTAACATTCTCGTTCATGATAATCAGGTGAGTGGTATCATAGATTGGGACGCGCCCTATGCAGGAGACCACATATTTGACATCGCGACACTGCTGTTTTATACATACGATGACGTTGAAGTACGAGCGTTGCTCTGGCGTTATGCGCTTGCACATGTTTCTCTCAACCTTTTGAGACTATACTTTGCTCACTTAATTCTTCGTCAGGTTGATTGGTCACTGCGGTATCATAACGAGGCAACCAGTAAACGATATATTGTTAGAAGTCATGCTCTATTAACGGAAATCGCACAGCGTTCAAGGGAGACTCCTTATGAGCATTGATGAAGCGTTTACACATTTCCCTACACTTACTACAAATCGTCTATTGCTACGTCAATTGAGAGCAACTGACGCGGAAGCGATCTTTGCTATGCGATCTGATCCGGTAGGGATGGAGTTCATGGGGCAGGAGCCACATCAGACGGTTGAAGAGACACAAAAGTTGATACAACGACTGCATACCTTTTATGAGCAACACAACTCTTTGTTCTGGGGCGTTACGCTCAAGGGAGAAGATACTGTCATTGGTACATGTGCGCTCTTCTCGTTTAACTTCGACTTTCATTATGCTGAAACGGGCTATGACCTGCACCGTGATTACTGGGGAAAGGGTATTGCGAGTGAGGCTATGTCGGCGGTGCTCACCTATAGCTTTACCGAGTTAGGACTGCATAGAATCGAAGCGGATGTTGCACCCGATAATACACGCTCGAAAAATCTTCTGCTCAAACTTGGCTTTACATTCGAGGGCAATTTACGGCAACGCTACTATTTTCGTGGACAATATGAGGATGAGTATTACTTTGGATTGTTGAAGGATGAGTGGTTGAGAGAAACGTAAACATCCAAATAGTTCTTACTACCTAATACTATTTTTAGCGACGTAAGCGAAAGCGTCCCTTCCCAATGGTAATGAGCGTATTAGTAAAATCTTCTTCTGAAAGCATTGCAAGGGTATTCAATATCTCTTGAATCCTTTCAGAAACAGGGATATTTTCTGGAATGCGTACGATAATGATACCATGATGGGGAGGAGGATATTGAAGAATATTTGAGAAATCAAGATCAACTGTAATAATAGTCTGACTGTGAGTTTGAGCGTAAGCAAAGACATCCTCATCAAGGTGGCCTTGTAAGCCAATATCGTATATATGTTCTGCTTGATATCCTGTAGCACGTAAAATAGAGACGAGCGTTCTGCTTGTATTTTCGTCTACTAAAAAAGAGTGCTTACTTTTTTGTTGCATGAACGACTTCCTCATCCAGCCGTTGCGCTGCATATCCTAATGCCGCACGTATTCCAGCAATGTCAAGATAATACTCATACATCACCTCTTCGATGGTCATACCGCTTGCAAGCTGTCCTAATACGAGGGATACAGGTACTCGCGTTCCTTTGATAACTGGCTTTCCACCAAGAAGCGCAGCATCGGTGATAACGCCTGGATAGAGTTCTAAGGATGACATAACTGACCGCCTTCGTGTGTAAACTTACTATGCATTGTTACTACGTCACTATTGTATCCTTTTCGCGTTCGTGTAACAAGCTTGGCAACTCTATACAAATTTACTCTTCAACCACCGCAATCTCTTCGGGTGTGAGCTTATAGAGCTTGTAGACAATTCGGTCAATGAGCTTGCTGGTTGCTCCGATGTATAAGTCGAGTTCTGCGATAGGAGGTTGCTGCTGCCGGTAGACTTTCACAAGTGGCAACATATCGGGATTGGCTAGTCTTCTTTTGAGCAACCACTTCCACTGCTCCTCGTTGAGTTGACCAATGTCGTCACGCAACTCAAGCACTTGTGTTTCCAATGAACCAAGCACCTGACGAACCTCTAGCTGTTTCTTGTCTAGCTCGTCTTCATCTAATTTTCCGGTTGGAGGAGTCCAAAGTCTAGCGAGCCTTTGTATATCTGCCTGAGAAATTGAGTCTTCTAGCGAAATCAGAAAACTCTCTACCGCTTCTTGTCTTCGCTTGTTGAGGTCTAGCATCTGCTCTGCAAGATAGACAAGCAAGTCATGTACAACATCGCTTTGCTCTGGCTCGTTATCAAGGCATGTGGTCACAAGGTCGAGTAATTCTCTATGTCGATTGCTTTTGTAAAGGGCTATGCCTTTTTCTGTGAGTGCTGTTCGTTCTTCAATGGGCGTTGTGAAATTGATGCGGCGAATAGGAATTTGAACAACATATTGTGTGAAAAAGCGTAAGTATCCTCCGCGTAGCAATGCTGATATTGTCTTAAAGAAAAACTCGATGAGGGAAGAATTGAGCAATGGTATCAAATATTCCTGACTCTCATCAATGGGTAGTATATAAGTTGTGTTAGTGCTGTACATACCATCCCGATCAAAGGCAAACTGACAGCCTATTGCAATATCAGGAAAAATAATTTTTGGTCGCTCAAATTCTTCATAATAGTCGCATGGACGCAGTTCCCACCAATTAGGGCCTTTATCTACACGAGCCTCTAATTGTGCTTGATACTTTTGCAAATGAGTGAAGATAGCAGGATATATATCAATTGGTGTACCAATCTTCGTGAGTATGATGTACCGTTGCTGGTTATCTACTCTGTACTTTTTGACATCGCGTCCAACTACAAACGGTTTAATAATTTTAGCACTACCTACATCGTCATGAATGAGTTTATCGCGTGTTGCCTTATCGATGACAAATGCCTCGTTAAAACCTGTCTTAATGCCGTAATAGATTTCATCGTTTACA
>CAXTUE010000321.1:0-6064 GCA_964247355.1 uncultured Ktedonobacteraceae bacterium
AATTGTGGCAAGGTGGAAGACTTCGTGAAAGCTGAAGACACGCGACCAGAGCGTAGGCTTGCGTAGCGCATAAGCAACGGCACCAAGCGTGTAGAGAACACCTGCGAGCAAGAGTAATAACATACCGTTGATACCTACTTGCGCGACAAGTTCAGGCACGGCGGCAATCACGACCCACCCCATGACAACATAGAGTGTTGCGGTCGTCCAGCGTGGCAAATGTACAGCAGGTGCAGCCGTCACTACACCGATCACGGCAAGCGTCCAGATAATGACGAGAATAGCGATACGCCAGTTGCCAGTCATGACGTTGAAGACAATGGGCGTGTATGTACCTGCGATAAGCACAAAGATATTGGCATGGTCGATACGACGCAGAAATGCTTTGCGCGGCACCGACCATCTACCGATGTGGTAAAACGCGCTCCATGTAAAGAGCAGAAGCGAGCTAGCACCATATATAAGCAACGAAAGTTGTTTAGGGACATCCCCTACTGTACGCAGCAGCAGAAAAAGTGTGCCAATCAGGGCAAATGCTGCCGCAACTGCATGTAGATAGCCGCGTAGCAGTGGCTTGACAACTACCGCTACCGGCTCACTTACAAGAGGATTGCTCATACTTTTTGCGTCTACTCTTTTCTGGCTACTGTTGTTTATGCCAGAACCTCTTCAGGTTCGGCAAGTTGGTAAAGTTGCTCCACTGTCTGCGTACGTGCGCGACTAATACGCTCCATACGTTTCATGAATTGAGACATAGCAAAGGCCATGTCTTCTTCCGCATTCAAGCCGAACGCTGGCTCCTCACCCTCTGCTGGTACGAGCGCACCGTCGTCAGCATCGTACGAATCTTGCACAACACCCAGCGCGAGTGGCAACAGTTCGTTCATGCGCTGCTCGACGATATCCCACAGCGACTGATCCTGGGCTACGAGACGCGAGATCAGGAACACACCGTAGGCAATGTGACGCGACTCGTCACGCTTCAAATAGCCAATGCCTTGTTTCAAGCCGGGCATGATGTTACCACGATCAAGCATGTTGAAGTAGCCATGATAGCCCGTTTCCGCAAGCACGCCCTCCACAATCATGTTGTAGGTAACAGAAGCGATGATTTGCGCTTTGGCCGAACGGTCTTCGAGCAGAGTATACATCGTCCTGGGCAGTTCTTCATAGAAAAGTTGGCGATAGCTGGGACCATGATAACGGCTCAAGTCACTGCTATCGTGCGCTACTTCGTCGAGGAAGCGGCGGAAGAACTCGGTATGCTTGGCCTCTTCCCACAGAAATGTAGTAAGAAACATTTCCTCCTCGATACGTCCCTCTCTGGCAATCGCCATCATTAGAGGCAGTAGATCGAGCGTAACGCTTTCTTCACCAGATGCAAAAAGAGCGGTTGTGCTCAGTAGCGATTCTTTTTCTAACTGTGTACATTTTTGCCAGTCCAGGATATCTTGCGAGAAATCAATGCTGCGCGGATCCCATACCCCTAGCCGCTTGGCTTTGTGATAGAGACGCATAGGCAAAATGTCGTGCCGTAAGCCTGTCACGCCAGTGGTAACGAACGAGGTGTGTGCTACGGAGTTGTTGACTTGCTGCTTTTCGGAAAGAGATGTCATAAGTAGCCCGTCCTTCTCTGACAATCGCTGTCAGCAGGTACAATGCAAACAGATTTTCGCTACTAGCATACTCACTTCAAAAATTATGACTGACTGTCAGTCACTTCGCGTAAAGCATACCATGTAACCATTTTCTTTGTCAATCTTACATTACACCCAACGCGCGTTGCACAAAACGAATAGCCTCTGCTTTATAGATAGACGAAGGCGTTGCGGTGTCATAAAGATAGCATTCATCCGTGGCATGGTTAATCAGACCAGCAATCAGACGCGCGGTTACGTCAGCAGGTATGGAAACATCTATATCGCCAAATGCCTGTCGTTGCTTAATAAGGTCGGCAATGAGATGATGATATACCCCAAATTGCTGCTCACGTTGCTCAAGAACTTGTGTGTGTGCCACCTGCGAGTGCAAAATATGTAGAATATCGCGGTAGTGTTCAATTTGTTCAAAAGCCGCCATAACCCCAGTTTCGACAACCTGTGCCGCTGTCTCTACGGAGGATGTTGCTTCGCGAACAGCCGACACGATCTGTTCGTTCATCTCCTGATTGAGTGCTGCGATCAAGGCAATTTTTGAAGGAAAATAGAGGTAAAATGTACCCTGAGCCACACCTGCACGAGCGACGACCTCTGAAACTGTTGTCGCTTCAAAACCCTTTTCGGCAAGTATGACGCGTGCAACAGAAAGCAGTTCTGTATAGCGTTCGTTTCTGGCTCGTGTGTCTTTGATGGTAGTCATGCATCCTCTCTAAGAAATCAACGAACGCTCGCGTGGGGACTAACCCTATCATACGCGCGACACCTCGTGTATGGTAGGGTTAGTCCCCTTGTGGGCGTCCGTCACGTATTACTACACTTCCGTCACCTATCACTACATTCTAGCGCATATGCGATTTCTTTGCGCACCTCATTATCCTCTTCGCTTTCCAAAGCCGTGCGTAATGCATGTAACGCCTCCTCACCTCCAATTTGCCCTAACGCCCACGCTGCATGTCCCCGAATTAAAGGCTCATCGTCATGTAATGCGTTCATAAGTGCTGGAACTGCTCGTGTATCATGACTATTGCCTAACGCAACACACACATTACGCAAAAGCCCACGTCGTTTTGTACGCTTAATGGGGCTACGCCGAAAACGTTCACGAAATTGTTCTTCGGTGAGTGCAAGCAGAGAGATGAGATCAGGGTTTCGTCCTACAGCATTTCGAGGTTGAAACACAACTTGATGCTGAAATTGCCTACCATTATGCACTCCTAACCGCTTTTCAGCGACCTTGTTGACGGGACAGACCTCCTGACAGATGTCGCAGCCAAAGATAAGATTGCCCATTAAAGGACGTAGTTCAAGCGGAATGCTGCCGCGCAACTCGATAGTCAGAAACGAGATACAGCGCGGTGTATCTAGCACATATGCATTGGGTAGTGCTTGTGTGGGACATGCGTGCAGACACAGCTCACAACTACCACAATTGGCTTTGAGCGGCGCGTCCTCTTCTAAGGGCAGATTGGTGACAATCTCGGCGAGAAAGACCCACGACCCCCAGCCCTTCGTGAGAATATTGGTGTTTTTGCCATACCAGCCCAGTCCTGCCCGTTGCGCAACGGCTCGATCAACCATGCGTCCGGTATCGACGAACAGACGCGTTTCGACAGTATCGCCTATCTCACTACGGGCATACTCGCGCAACCATTCCGCGAATTGCTGCAACCTGGGTTTGATGATATCGTGATAGTCGTCGCCCCATGCATAGCGCGAGATACGCCCACGCAGAGTAGTATCCGCTTCGTTTTGTGCATCGGGAACGAGATAGCTCATGGCAAGCGAGATGATCGAGCGCGCCTGCGGCAGAAGCACATCGGGATGACAGGAGACATCAGCGCGTTCAGAGGTAAACCACGGCAAACCGTCCATCAGTCCCTGTGCAATGCGCTCTTTGATAACGCGCTCGGCCTCTGGAAAATTGTTCGCTGAGGTTACACGGGCGATATCGAAGCCGAGCGAGTACGCATATTCTTTGATTGTTTGTATAGAAAGCATCGAAGTTAGTTCGTTATGTCGCGTCGTAAGCTGATGAATAGTGACAAGCCGATAAACAAAGCACAATACACGAGCAGGACAATAAGCGCATGCAAGTCCGACAGTGTACTGGCCCCCCCACCCAGAAAGTATTGCGACTGATTTTGTAGCAGTGCGCTTATATTGTTGCTAATAAAGTAGTCAGGAACGGCCTTCAAGAAATCACCGAATGGACCCTTGATGAACAAAACAACGAGACCTAATATACCTCCTAATACCGTTTCAAGGACCCACCAGACGAGCGCACCCGCAACACCAGCAGCCGTAGCACGTCCGGCTGTCCCTAAGAAAAGCGACAACATAGTGTACACGAATAGGCCAAACATAGCGATAAGCGCGTAGAGCAGCATATGACTCAGGCCACCGTTACTTACAAAGCCTGTATCGGTTGCAATGCCTGAAATGAGATTCAGTAATGCTCCTGTCACCAACCCTATGAGCACAATGAAAACAAAGCCGACAAGAATGAAAACTAGAATTGCTCCTACCTTAGCCAGCAAGTATTGTATCCGCGTGGGGCCGCGTGTGGACATCAGCCGTACAGTACCAACGCTATACTCACCTCCAACAATCGTGCCAGCCACAATAATAAGCAGGACCAAGCCAACCACATTCATCACCTGGACAGCAGCATATAAAGAGAGCGGCAGACGAAGTGGTGACGATATGCTACGCAATTGCTCTTGTCTACTTTGATCAGCCTGCGCTAACTCCGCCTGTGTTGGTGAGTGATCGAGACAAGGTTGTCCATTTGGATTCGTAGCACTTTGCGGATTGCGCACCGATGAGCATTGTGGAGATAGAAAGCTCGATGCTGGTGCATTCAGAGCGTATAGTTCACCAAGCGAGAGAGCCAGGAAGACAAGCATCATAAGCGAAACACCCATGATGCCCAACACCTTTGACATGGGACGGCGACGAAACTTATAAAGTTCAACTCCAATAAGACGAAACAGCACACTTATGAAATCAAGTCGACCCATGACTACCGTGTCAGTACGTGCCTGTGCTGGCATAGGCGTTGGATGCTCTGGCGTTGTAGGAAACGTGCTCATCGAATACCTCGCTTTCCACCACTCGATAGTTCAGACCCTGGAACGGTAGGATACTGCATTGGTGGCGCATCAGCTAATGCAGCCATACCCACACGTGGCTCTTGCCCCGGCTGCGCGGGCTGTCCCGTCAGTTGTAAGAAGACCTCCTCAAGACTTCCTTCCCGTGCATCCAGTTCCTCCGCAAAAAGATTTTGCCGTGCAAGCAGGGCATTTATTTCCGCTGAACGCGCAACGGGCGCATCAATCAGCAGCAGCGTTTGATTCTCACGGTTGCGCTCGACATGTACATCTGCGATCCAACTAATCCCCTGTGCCCGCGCCTCTTGTAGAATATTCTGCGCATACTGTGTTTCGTCTTCTCTATTCAATCGCACCTCGACCTGCTCACGCGCACGCATCAATTCGCTCACGTTGCCCTGCTTCACCAGATTGCCCTTTTGCAGAATAGCAACGCGATTACATACCTGTTGTATTTCAAAGAGAATATGGCTTGAGATGAAGATGGTTTTTCCAAGCGACGACAGGCGTTGAATCAACTGGCGTATTTCAAAGACGCCTGCCGGGTCAAGACCGTTAGTTGGCTCGTCGAGCAGGACAAGTTCGGGGTCTGTGAGCAGTGCCGCCGCAATGCCCAGACGCTGCTTCATACCAAGCGAATATTTACGATATGTTAGTTTCTCATAAGTGCGTAGCTCGACAATTTCAAGCACTTCTGCGAGACGCCGGTCGTTGGCTGGGCCTGAGACCATACCAGAGGCGGCGGCAATTACACGCAAATTGTCGAGGCCAGAGAGGTAGGGATAGAAGATGGGCATTTCCACAATTGCCCCAATACGTTGTAGAATAGCAGGAAGCTGATACGCGTTATCCATACCAAACATGATTGCACGACCAGCCGTTGGACGAATCAAGCCGAGCAACATACGAATAGTGGTCGTTTTGCCGGAGCCGTTAGGCCCAAGAAAGCCAAATACATCGCCACGCATCACCTGGAGGTGCAGATCGTTGACCGCGACCAGATTTCCAAAGACCTTTGTCAACCGACTCGTACTGATGATCGTGTTACCATCATACTGGAGAGTATTATCCTGGAGTACGGTCTCCTTTTCCTTAAGTTGTTTCTTTCTCGTTCATTCCTACGAGCAATACGTTCCATAGACGGAGTAGTTGTTTGTTTAGATACGAACACTTTCAATAGTGCCAGCGACCATATATAATAAGAGATATACCTCTACAAAATAAAACGCACTCATGCAACATAATAACTCGACAATTGGCATACACAGGAGTACCACACATGAATTCCTATAATAC
>CAXTUE010000322.1:0-1912 GCA_964247355.1 uncultured Ktedonobacteraceae bacterium
CATCAAACTCAAGCGGCTCTATCCTACTGTCAAATGAAGTGGGTCAGTCTACTACAAGTATTCATACTGATTTGCGCGTTTACACGATACGCAACGCTACCCCCATCATCCATAGTAGCAGTATGCCTTGCGCGGTCCACACAATCGTACGTAACCAGTTCGTGGATACAAGTGCTCGCATAGTATCTGTCGAATATGTTTGTCCAAGCTTACTATGCAGAGGCACATGAATAAACGCCGTCATGACCCATACACCTCCACCTAATACACCATTGAGCAGCACGGCCCATAAAGGCACGTTCGCAGGCCGTATCCACAGCATGAGCAGTGAACTGAAAAAGACTAACAATAGTGGTAGACCCAGAATGAACACTATCCGCCGGGAATGAGCCGCGTGATACACCGCGAAACTCTCCTGCCCAACCATGCGAAAAAGCGGATAGCTCAACATCTGAATGGTCCAGATGAGACCCACAAAGTAGAAGGTGGCAATCAGACAAATCAGTAAAGGACAGTACTCCATATTATAAGCTCGTCTTGTTACGCTGCTTGTCGGCGTGACGTTCTATAGCTAATTCGATCAGTCTATCAAGTAGTTGCTTATATGGTAAACCACTTGCCTCCCAAAGCTTAGGGTACATGCTGATCTCGGTGAAGCCGGGGAGCGTATTGACTTCGTTGATGTAGACTTTGTTTGTGCCGCGTTCCAGGAAGAAGTCAACACGAGCCAGTCCACTCAGGTCGAGGGCCAGAAACGCCTTTAGTGCCTGACTGCGTACCTCCTCCGCAACATCTTGTGGCAGATCGGCAGGAATGAGAACCCGCGATTTACCGTCGATGTATTTGGCATTATAATCATAGAATTCGCCGCTTGCAATAACCTCGCCCACGACCGATACCACCGGCTCATCATTGCCCAGCACGGCGCACTCCAATTCGCGACACTCAATGCCACGCTCTATCACAATTTTACGGTCATAAGAGGCCGCAACCTCTAACGCTCGTTCCAGTTCAGCACTATCGTGTGCCTTGTTGATGCCAACACTCGAGCCTAAATTCGCAGGCTTAATGAAACAGGGATAGCCAAGACTCTGCTCAATCACCTGGACCACGGTTTCAGGCGAACGCTCCCACTCGTTGCGCCTACACGTAACGTACTCTATGTGTGGCAAACCGACGGCAGAGAAGACCAACTTCATCTTCTCTTTGTCCATTCCCAATGCCGCACCCAGTACGCCACAGCCCACATATGCCACATTCGCCATTTCGAGCAAGCCCTGTAGCGTACCATCTTCACCATAGGTTCCATGTAGAACGGGAAAAATCACGTCCAATGCACCGTTTGCTCTCAACGGTTCACTACCCTCCAGTGGCACAAGTCGGCGAAGAGTTGGATCACCTGTCAGTGTCACAGCCGTTGTGTGCTCCTCAGGTGTAGACGAACCCAGCTCACGCGTTGGTTGATCGCCCACCAGCCATGTTCCGCTTTTGGTAATACCAATCGGAATAATCTCATAGCGACTGCTATCGAGGTTCGCCATAACCGATCTCGCTGATGCTAGTGAGACCTCATGTTCGCCTGAACGCCCACCAAAGACGAGGCCGACACGTATTTTTTTCTCTGCCATATGTTTTGTCCCTCTCTATTATACAGGTGATAATGCTTGATAAGTTAACGAGTCACTCCTGTAGGGACCGATTTATCACGTCCTTCTCACCACTTAATATGCCAGCGAGGACGTGATAAATCGGTCCTTACAAGTTACAGGAGCGTACGCACTGTTTCGATACGCATACCGCGTGAGCCTTTGAGCAGAACAAGATCGCCGCTTTGTACCTCGTGCTTGAGCAGGTCGGCAATGGCACGTTTTGCCGCCTTTAGTTCGGCTCCGTTCTCGACATCCGCGCTATA
>CAXTUE010000322.1:1922-6019 GCA_964247355.1 uncultured Ktedonobacteraceae bacterium
AGGTGTGCTCTTGAGGCATGCCCGCCGCGATAGCTCCTTCGACATAATAACGCGCCTTATCGCCGAGCGCAACGAGATAGTCAATCGTGCCAACCAGTGCGGCTCCTGTCCGTGTATGCTCATCTTTGGCATAAGGCCCCAACTCAAAGATATCGCCGAGAACGGCCCAGCGTTTTCCTGTTGGGAATTGTGTCGTCGTACGCATAGCTTGCGTGATCGCAACGATGGACTGGCGGTTCGCGTTATATGTGTCGTCAATAAGAATGCTGCCGTTTGGCCCCGCTACAATCTGGCGGTAGTGCCTCTAACGCCAGCGCGATTTCGTCAAGAGGCATTCCGGCAGCGCATCCCGCCGCCGCCGCAGCCAGGGCGATAGCGATACCATGCTCACCTGGAAAATGCAGTTGAACATGCTGTTTCTGCTCACCATAACATAAGACAAAGCTTCTACCAAATAGAGCATCCCCAGCCACAGAGGTCGCGCGTACCTCTGCACCTTCGCCTTGACCATAGAAGAGAACACGTGCCTGTGTGCTAGCACTCATTTCGCGCACATTCGGGTCGTCATAATTAAGTAGAGCGATGCCGTTAGCAGAAAGTGCCTGCACGAGTTCGGTTTTCGCGATAACGATGCGTTCCTGCGAACCAAAAAATTCCAGGTGCGAGTAACCGACATTGGTGATGAGTGACCAGTTGGGCCGGGCAATCGTGCTGGAAAGCCACGCTAACTCGCCAACCCATTGCGCCCCCATCTCAAGTACTGCATAGCGATGCTGCGGTTCCAGCCTCAAGAGCGTGAGCGGATAACCAATCTCATTGTTATAGGATGCCTGTGTTTTTAGGGTTGGTGCCTTACGGCTCAACACTGCCGCAACCGCCTCTTTCGTGCTTGTCTTGCCATTGCTCCCTGTGATACCGAGGAGTGTTGTATTTTGTTGACGCAATGTACGTACGCGGGCGGTGGCATGCAACGCTTTGACGACATCAGGCACTATGATCTGTAAAAAGCCTGCTGGCACATTCTCGACAGGTGCAGTACAAAGAGCACCTAACGCACCCTTCTCTGCGACCGTTGAAATAAAAGTATGTCCGTCAACATGTTGGCCTTTGATGGCAATAAAAAGGTCGCCCGGCTCAATCTGGCGACTATCGTGATGCGCGGAGCGAAAAACGAGGTGGGGATCAGGGGTGGAGGAGCCATGTATATCAAGTGCGTTGCCGTTGCCTTGCATAATGTCGTTGAGGGTAAACATACTACATTCCTCTATCTCTCTTTAGAACTCGCACACCGATTATATCATGAGCATACAACTAATGTTATGTTAGTTACTTGACAAAAGGAAGTAAGCATGTTACAATTTCTGAGGTTAGGTACTTGAGTAAGACTTCTAGCCAAAAACGAAGACGTTAGTTACAGGAAGGATATTTTTATGGCCTGGGAAATTGACCCATCACACTCACAAGCATTGTTTTCAGTAAAGCATGCGATGATCAGTACCGTACGCGGACACTTCAACGTTATCAGTGGACATCTCCACATCGACGACCAGAATCCAGCGAATTCCTGGGTTGATGCGCAAGCCGACGCTAGCAGCATCAATACCCGCGACGAGAGACGCGATGGACATTTAAAATCACCCGACTTCTTCGATGTTGCCAAATATCCAACTATCACATTTAAGAGCAACAAAGTTGAGCATGTCGGTGGTAGCAACTACAAAGTAACTGGTGATCTGACTATGCATGGTGTGACAAAGCCTGTCGTATTTGACGCAGAATACGGCGGCCAAGGAAAAGATGCATTTGGCGCGCATCGGGCCGGTATCAGCGTCAAGGGCAAGATCAACCGCGAAGATTGGGGCCTTACCTGGAATGCAGCCCTTGAAGCTGGTGGTGTACTGGTCAGTAAAGATGTGAACCTCGAAATTGACCTTTCGGCAGTCAATCAGCCTGCAGCCGCTCCTGCAAACTAGCACTACCTGGAATAACACAAAGAGAGAAAACGTAGCAGACAACGCAATAAGGCGCATTGTCTGCTACGTTTTCTCTTTGTGTCGTACACTAAACTAAGAACAATTAGCTGCTCTTGATTTTAAGGAGGCGTAGCGATGAAAGCAGTGATAATTACTCAACCGGGTGGACCGGAGGTATTGCAGATACGGGATGTCGAGACTCCTGAGCCAATCGGCGACTCGGTTCGTGTACGTGTGCGGGCGGCTGGTCTCAATCGCGCCGATCTTTCGCAACGTATGGGTATGTATCCGGCACCAGTAGGCTCACCAGCAGATATCCCTGGCATGGAGTTCGCGGGCGAGATTGACGCCGTTGGTCCGCTTGTACGCATGTATCAAAAAGGGCAACGCGTCATGGGTATCGTTGGTGGCGGTGCTCAGGCCGAGTACATAACAGTTCACGAAGGTTTGCTCGTCGCCATTCCAGACAACCTCGATTTTGCGCAGGCGGCAGCAATTCCAGAGGTATTTATGACCGCACACGATGCCCTCTTCACACAGGCGAGCTTGCAGATGGGCGAGCGCGTCTTGATTCACGCCGCTGGCAGTGGCGTGGGTACAGCCGCTATTCAACTCGCGCATGCCGTGGGTACCACCACCTTTGGCACATCACGCACACTAGATAAACTTGAACGCGCCAAACCACTTGGCCTCGATGCCGGTCTATCCGATACGAACTTCGCGGACGAGATCAAACGCCGTACGAACGGCGAGGGCGTGCATGTCGTGCTCGACTTTATTGGTGCCGCCTACATGGAGCAAAATCTGGACGTGTTGACTACATGGGGCCGTATGGTCTTCCTGGCAACACTGGGCGGCGCGAAAGCGGATGTTAATCTCGGTCTGCTCATGAGCAAGCGTATTCAGATACGTGGTTGCACGCTGCGTACCCGCACACTTGAAGAGAAGCTAGGAGTAACGCGTCGTTTCTCTACGCAAGTCCTGCCCTTGCTAGCAAGCGGAAAAGTGAAACCAATTGTCGAACAGGTCTATCCAATGCATGAAATTGGTGAGGCACATAAGGCAATGGCGGCCAACAAAAACTTTGGGAAGCTGATTCTTACGATAGAGTAAACGAAAGGGATATACATATGCAATATCGTGCTTTAGGTCGAACAGGGTGGAATGTATCAGAGATGGGCTTTGGAGCATGGGGTATTGGAGGCGATGCGTGGGGCAAGACGGATGATAGCGAGGCAATCGCGGCCCTACGTAGAGCTATTGAATTAGGTGTTAATTTCATCGATACAGCCGATGTCTATGGTGATGGACATTCGGAACAGTTGATTGCACAGGTACGCAAACAGCATAGCGAGAAGTTGATTATCGCGACAAAGGCCGGACGGCGTCTCAATCCACACGTTGCGGAGGGCTACAATCGTCAAAACTTGACTAGTTTTGTCGAGCGAAGCTTACGGAACCTCGAGATGGAAGCACTGGACTTACTGCAATTGCATTGTCCACCAACAAAGGTCTACGACCAACCAGAGGTTTTCGGCATTCTGGACGAGCTTGTGCAGCAAGGGAAGATACGCTACTACGGAGTTAGTGTTGAGACGGTCGAGGAAGCCTTGAAAGCGATTCGCTATCCCAATGTGCAGAGCATCCAGATCATCTTCAACATGTTCCGTTTCAAGCCGTCCGAGCAGTTCTTTGCTGCCGCGAGAGAACGCAAAGTTGGTGTTATTGTGCGTGTGCCACTGGCAAGTGGGCTACTTACAGGTAAGCTTCGTCTCGACTCACAATTTGCCGAAAGTGATCATCGCAAATTCAACCGTCATGGTGAAGCCTTTGACGCGGGAGAAACCTTCTCTGGCGTTGATTATGAAACTGGGCTGCAAGCGGTTGAAGCACTGCGTCCGCTTGTGCCACAGGAAGCAACAATGGCACAGTTTGCCTTGCGCTGGATTCTGATGTTTCCAGAGGTTTCAACCGTTATCGCAGGCGCGAAAAATCCGCAGCAGGCTGAGGATAATACTGGTGCCGCCTCGTTGCCAGCTTTGAGTGATGAAACGATGCTTACGGTGAAAGCGATTTATGATCAGCGCATACGAGCATTAGTGCAGGACCGTTGGTAACAGAAAC
>CAXTUE010000323.1:0-5971 GCA_964247355.1 uncultured Ktedonobacteraceae bacterium
ATACTAGTATAGTGAATGAATGTTCATTCACTTCCAGGAGAAAGAGGATAGAGCATGAGTACACGGCAGCAAATTCTTGATGCGGCGGAACGCGTTGTGAGGGAAAAGGGGCTAGCAAGAGTGACGGCGCGGGATATTGCGCGTGAGGCTGGCTTTGCTGATGGCACTCTCTACACACATTTTATGCACAAGGAGGACATCTTTCTCGCAGTTATCTTGGAGAATCTACCTCAGTTGGTAGCACCATTAGAAGAAAATGTGGGAAAGCGGATGGTGAGTGAAAACCTGGAAGATGTAGTCATTGCCGCGCTTACCTTCTACAAGGAAATCCTTCCGCTTACCGCCTCGTTCTTTGCGGAACCACAACTGATGATGCGTTATCGCGAGAAGGTGCGCGAAGAGAGTGGAGGTCCACAGCGTAGCTATGACTTTCTTATACGCTACATTGAACAAGAGCAACGGCTAGGGCGGGTTGATGAGCAGATCAACCCTAGAAGTGTTGCAGTACTGCTGCTAGGAGCAAGTTTCCAATATGTCTTCTTCCAACTCTTCATGGGTGAAAGTCCAAATACAGAAACCGAACGTGAATTTAGCAAAAATCTGGTGCAGACACTTATACGAGGCATCTCTCCTTCTAAAAAGATGCATTAGCTTGAAAGGATACTTTCTATGATACTTATAACAGGCGCGACGGGCAATATCGGCGGCGAGGTTGTGCGACTGCTTGTGTCTAAAGGAGCACAGGTACGCGCACTTGTGCGCGACCCTAAGAAGGCCGAGGCGTTGGCACAGAGAGGTGTAGAGCTTGCACAGGGCGATTTTGACAATCCTGCTTCACTGGATGCAGCACTGCAGGGTGTAGACAGTGCATTCCTGCTCTCACCGTCGATGCCACAACAGGTCGAGCAGCAAAATGCGTTTGTTGACGCGGCACAGCATGCGAACGTGCGTCACATCGTCAAACTCTCCGGTGCCGGAGCTTCCGAGAACAACCCGCAACAGTTTGCGCGCTGGCACTGGCAGGTTGAACAACACATTCGGCACAGTGGCGTTCCGTTTACATTTGTGCAACCAATCTACTTTATGCAGAACTTTCTAGGCAAAGATACCGCACAGATGATTGCGACACAGGGCCGTTTTGCCGCCCCCATCGATCCCAACTTGAAGTTCAATGTTGTGGACTCGCGCGACATCGCCGCCGTTGTTGCCAGCGTTCTAACCGAAACAGGACACGAAGGCAAAACCTATGTCGTCACCGGACCCGAATTGCTGTCCTCCAACGAGCATGCGGAAAAATTTTCTGCCGCGCTTGGCAAGCCAGTCTCCTTCATGAGCGTACCAGCAGAGACATTTAAGAACATCCTGCTCGGCGCAGGTCAACCCCAGTGGTTAGCAAGCAGTGTTGTTGAGCTGTTTCAAAATCTCGACACATACGTCACAAACACGGTTGTGGAGGTCGCGAAGAAAGAGCCTATTACCTTCGATCAATTTATTAAAGACAATCTGGATGCGTTTAGAACTATGTAGGGGCCTAATTCCATTACACCCTCTCAGCAATTGGCTACGCCGGAGGACGTACAAAACTTTGACTCAATGCTGCAGACAATTTCAATTGCCAATAAGAGCGGACCCTGTGTAGGGGTCTGCATTCCATCACACCCTCTCGGCAATTGATTCTGTTTCAAGGATTGTAGGAACGTTTCATATGTTCTCCTGCACGGTCAATTGTCGACACAGGTGTAGTAGAATTAGCCCCCTACATTGTCCTCGCAAAACATGATATACTACCTACATGAAACGGATTTTTCTTTTGATGCATATACAGCACATATCTTCTGAACCCTACCTGCTTGCAGCAGGGTAGCGGTGCCTCTTCTTGCCCTCGAATAACCTTATCACTCACTACATATGCAATATTTGGCCGCCCCGATGTGTTCTACTATATGAAAGTATTTACAGGTTTACAGACCTACACGCGCTCGTTACCCCGTGCTTTTTTATAGACGTTCTGTCGGGCGAACTTTGGGAGGAATAGTATGGACTTAATGGATAAGCTGGCTAGCCTGGCACAGCGTTACGAAGAACTCAACAATCTGATGGCCCAGCCAGAGGTTCTCAACGATCTCGAACAACTGCAACGCTATGGTCGCGAACACTCGGACCTGGAAGACGTTGCCAACAAATACCACGAATTGCTCGCCACGGATAAGCAGATAGCGGAGTCGCAGGAAATCTACGATAGCGACGACCTTGAGATGCGCGACCTTGCTTATGAGGAAATGCAACAACTCAAGGCACACAAAGAGGAGTTGCTCAACGATGTCAAGGTGATGCTGCTACCAAAAGACATTCTGGACGAGAAGAACGCGATTGTGACGATTCAGGGCGGTGCTGGTGGCGATGAAGCAGCCATCTTCGCGGGTGAACTCTTCCGCATGTATTCGCGCTATGCCGATACAAAGCGTTGGAAGATTGAAATTCTCGACATCAACGACACGGAGCAGGGCGGCATCAAGGATGTAACCTTTGTCGTCAAGGGCAAGGGCGCGTATAGCCGCATGAAGTACGAAGGCGGCACACATCGCGTACAACGTGTGCCGACAACCGAGGCCAACGGGCGCATTCACACCTCGACCGCGAAGGTCATTGTGTTGCCGGAGGCGGACGAGGATATTCAGATCGAGGTCAAAGAGAGCGACCTGCGCGTCGATGTCTATCGTTCGACGGGACATGGCGGCCAGAGCGTCAATACGACCGACTCGGCGGTACGTTTAACACATCTGCCAACCGGCCTCGTCGTGACCTGTCAGGACGAGAAATCGCAGTTAAAAAATAAGCTCAAGGCCATGACGGTATTGAAGGCTCGCCTGTGGGATATCGAGGAAGCCAAACGACAGGAAGAGTTGCGCAAGACGCGCCAGTCACAGGTGCAAACGGGCGACCGCAGCGAGAAGATTCGTACCTATAACTTCCCGCAGGACCGCGTGACCGATCACCGCATTGGCCTCACACGGCACAATCTCCCAGGCGTGATGAACGGTGAGCTTGATGGCTTTATCGACAACCTGATTACCGTCGATCAAGCCGACAAGCTACAAAGCCTGTTCGAAGAGGTCAAAAGGTAATTGTAATCAATGGGCACACAAAAACTATGTAGCAGTTTTTGTGTGCCCATTGATGTAGGATTGAGCGAGGGGTCGCATGCCGTTTGAGCAACCACAATCGATACGCACCGTTTTTTTTGATGCCGGTTTCACGCTACTGCGTCCGAAACCATCGGACGCGGAGATATGCCTTGAAGTCTGTCAGGCCCTCGGTCTGCATGTACAGTTGGAAGCGATGCAACAACGCATGGATGAGACCGAGGACTATTACTTTCGACAGATGAGTATGAACCGTTATATTTGGAGCAATGAGCAAGCTATCAATGAGATGTGGCTTGGCTACTATATGAATCTCTTGCGTCCACTCATTGAGGAACACGACGAAGGACGTTTACATACACTTGCCAGCGCGATTGTACATGAATATGGCAACCCGCGACGCTGGGAGACCTATCCAGACGTGCTTCCCACATTGGAGGCATTACGACGGCAAAAGTATACGATGGGCGTCATCTCCGATTGGGGTATCGTACTTGGTCCCATTCTGCGCCACCTGCACCTGATTCAATACTTCGATGCGCTATTGATTTCGGCGGTCACGCGCCACGGCAAACCCTCGCCACACCTCTACGACCTCGCCCTACAACGCACCAATAGCATTGCCGATTATGCGCTACACATCGGCGATTCCTACGTCTACGATGTGCTCGGTGCGCGTTCCGTCGGCATGACGCCTGTTTTGCTTGATCGTCCACGACGGATTGAAGAAAACAGAGTTGATTGCCTGCTTGTGCATTCGTTAGATGAATTGTTGGACTTGCTAGAGGTATCGAGAATGTAAGAAATCAAAAAATAAAAATGTACACACCACGCGCAGAGCGCGTGGTGTGTACATTTTTATTTTTTGATTTCTCGTACAACCTCGACTCCATTAAGACGCATATGATACAGGAACAGCAGGTGCAGCACGTCGCCACTGTGGGGTAGGATGCCCAATCGTTTTGCCGTCTCGATGGGTGTATCAAAGGTCTGCACGGCATTGGCTGGCACAATTACACGCATCTTTTGATTGTGGGCATTGGCGTTGAGTTTAAGATGCATCGCCATCTGATGGACACAGAGGTCGGTACAATTGCCTACGACAACCGCGACACTCAGGTCGCGGTGAATGTCTTGCCACGCCAGCAGTTCGGTACCATAGAAGGGATTGAGCGAGTTTTTGGGTATAATCGTGAAGTCGTCGGCGAATGGTAGTTGCGCCAATTCGGGAATTGTTTCGGCCTCGCTTGTGCCCGCGATACAATGCGGGGGATAGCTCTCGAACTCGACGGCATCGGGTGTGTGCGCGTCCTGCGCCAGAATGAAGTTGCGCACACCTTCTTTGTACGCGTTCTCGAAGGTCTCGACAACGGCGGGCGCGATACCTTGCACACGCGGACTGGATAAGGGTCCCTCGGTACAAAAGCCCTTAATCATGTCAACGCTGAACAGGGCGGCGCGCTCCGCCTCGATGTCTGCATGCAGGTCTTGCCAGGAAATGGTGGGCAGTTGTTGCTCCCATTCGACGAGTGCCTGTAGAAACGCGCTACCTTGCTCGGTAAGCGATGGTTGGGTGGTCATAGGGAATTGTTCCTTTCTGTATGAATCGACAATGGAGTTTGACCAAATATTGGGGATACGTCACCTGTAGGGGTCTAATTCCATTACACCCTGTTGGCAACTGACCATGCAGAAGGTTTGATGAGACGTTTCCTCAATCCTGCGGGCGATACCAGTGCCGATACGGGTGTAATGAATTAGACCCCTACGGGCGGTTTGTGTCCTGATGAATGTTACAACTTTGCTTCGGCTTCTGGATTGAAACGGTACAAACGCGCGGGACGGTGAGTGCCCTCCATTTTTTTGTCGCCGGTGTCTTCGAGAATGCCGGTCGAGAGAATTTTCTTGCGAAAGTTGCGTTTGTCGAGCCTTTTGTGCTGAATGATTTCGTAGACGCGTTGCAGTTCGCGCAAAGTGAATTGTTCGGGCAACAGGCTAAAGGCGATGGTTGTGTAGTCGAGTTTGCCACGCAGACGGTTCAAGGTGTAGTCGAGTATCTTGTCGTGATCGAAGGCGAGCGGCGGCAGGCTATAGACGGAGAACCAGCCCACGTCGACGGCATCGCTGGCGGCGCGCACCTGTAGGCGTTCAGAGTCCAGGAGCGCGAAGTAGACAACGGTGATGACGCGTGTGCGTGGGTCGCGTCCGGGATCGCCGAAGGTGTAGAGTTGTTCCAGGTACATATCCTGTAACCCAGTCTCCTCCTGTAACTCGCGCTTGGCCGCCGTCTCCAACGATTCGTCCATATTGACGAAGCCGCCCGGAATGGCCCACATGTCCTCATAAGGCCATGAACGCCGTTTGACAAGCAACACCTGTAGATCACGCTGCCGCATGCTCATCATCACCACATCCACCGTCACCGAAGGCCGCTCGTACTTGCTGGCATCGTAGCTATGTGCCTGCGCCTCCGTTTGCTTTGCGCGAACGCGTTTGACAATTTGTTTCTCTGTTGTTGTCGTATGCTGCTCTTCCATGTAAAAACCTCTATGCCCTCGACAAATAAGATGAGACACTTTATACTAGTGTCGATAACTCTCTATTTTAGTTAGTGTATTACGTACACTAATATACATTATGGAGAGGGGTATGTCAAGTAGGGGTCTAATTCATTACACCCTGTTAGCAATTGACCATGTTTACAGGAATGAAAATACATACCAACACTCCGCCAACGAGATCAATCGCCGACACGGTTGTGATGGAATACAGGCCCCTATGGGTACTTCATCCTCGTCGATGTTTGATTGTATTCGGAGGATTGTGGG
>CAXTUE010000324.1:0-4529 GCA_964247355.1 uncultured Ktedonobacteraceae bacterium
TTTCCACGGAAATGCCGAGCGATTCAATGTGCCATAGTCGTCGATTTGAGCGTTGCTATACTGTCCTTGATGTGCAGACGGAATACTCATACGGAGAGCGGAATCGCTCGTAGAAAGCATGCCGGTACCGGTACAAGTCTGTGTCCAGTAGTTAGCAATTCCGTCTGTAAAATCCTCGAACATTGTATGCTGTTGCTCACTCCCTATCATCTATTAGCCGAAACCTGTATCAGGTCCTCTTCCAACTGCTGCCATACCTGCATTTCAGCCTCAATAGTATTGATTGGTTTATTCTTCTGTGAAGCCTCCTTGAGAGCCGTTTTGACCATCTGCCGGAATGAAGAGAAATATGATTTTTGCTCATCATGATAAGGGAGTACACACAGAGCAATATCTTCAGGCTCGTAAAAGTCTTCGGGTTCAAAGGCCAACGCAAGTAAATCGGCATAGGCCTGTACAAGTGAGCCGCGAGAGCGTGATTGGAAGTGATTGTATTGCGTACTGGAAACCATGAAGACGCCCGCGATACGACCTGCATAAAGAATTGGGTAGATGGCGCAACTTTTTTCATGTTCGGATCGCGCGGCAGGGAGTAGATTGTGTTCTTCATCCAGATTCTCGATGGTTGCAGGACGGCACAGAGTCACAACGTTGCCTGCCAGCGACTCCGCGGCAAGAAACATTGCTCGTTGTTCCAAATTTCCGCCCCACGGAGGGTTGCCCAGACCAACGCTCTCCTGAAGACTACGAACTTTGTGATAAAAGCCAGAAGGCGGCATGCACTTCACAACCCAGACCGACATTCCCAGGCGATCAGGATCAAGTTGCTTTAGTGCTTGCGATAAAATAATTTGACAGAGAGACCAGTAGCGCAGGTTCTCGGTAGTAGACGCACGTGAGATAAATACGTTGGTATAGAACTCAGAGGGAATTTCTTTGAATAAATCGTCTTTTACCGTATCAGTAAACTCCTCCCATCCTTCCTCTTTCCGAATTAAATCCAGAAGCTGTTCGCGTTGCCCTGGAAGAACACTCAACAGTGAACGCAGGTTTTGTGGGCGAGGTTCAGACTCTCCACTAACCCAGCGTGTCAAGGTAATAGGTTTCACGCCAAGCTCGCTCGATATACGCTGTTTTTCCTTTGGATTACTAATGATTGCCCCTAAAAGTCTTCGCCAGTTTTGTGCTTCTTGCATCTTGTTATCCTGTCATCAAAGTTACCAGAAAAGCACCATCTGCCCTTAATGATAACAGTTTAGCAAGATAACGTCAAATATTTCATGGTCAATTTTGGGACTATGTTAATACTTCTACTCTACAAATAGCGAACGAACTTGACGCAGATGTTCTCATCGTGTTTCATGTTTGTTCACTATTTGTACTTTTATATCACAATTGTTTTATAATTCGTTGTATTCTTGCGCAGCTTTCTGGCCTAATGTTGTGAGTGGTGATTGTGAGATAGGCGTTTCACTCTCGCGACCCAAATGGCGTTCGGTTCCCTGCCCCTTTGGTAAGAAACGCGTAGAGAGAGTCAGAATATCTGTGATCAAACCAGGAAATGCACCGTGTAGACGAGAAAGAATTTGCGCTGAGGCGGTAATGGTGAGTTCCGTGTCCCCACGTTTGGTCGCGCGCACAACTTGCTTTGCAGCGCGTTGTACGCTAATTGAGGAGACAGGAAGAGTATCGACTAACGCGAAGAGCGCGTATTCCTCTTTATGCTTGTCACCCTTCGCTATCGCATTGACCTGCGAGCCAGTGCGCATAAGCCCAGGCGAAACCGTGATCACATCAATACCTTCCTCCGCTAACTCCTCATGCAGCCCTTCTGATAACCCGACAACCGCGAACTTCGCGCTAGAGTAGGACAGCAGGTGAGGCACACTTGCTCTACCGCCAACCGAAGCTATGTTGACAATGCGTCCATTGTGTCGCGCGCGCATCTGTGGCAGGACTGCCATCGTTGTGTTGTACGTGCCCCAGAATATGATATTCATCGACTCTTCAAAGTCGCTCCGTGTGAGTGTATGCCACGGACCAGCACTAATAATGCCAGCATTATTCACCAGGATATCCACCCGACCAAAGCGCGCGGTTGCCTGAGTCACCAGTTGCTGTACTTCTTCTGGCTTTGTTACATCGCACTCAACCGTCAACACATCGGCCCCAAACTCGTGAAGCTTTGCTTGTGCTCGTTCAAGTTCGTCGCTTTCACGCGAACAAATGACTAACTTTGCTCCCTCTTGCGCGAACTCCTCGGCCATTGCCAGACCAAAGCCGCGAGAGCCACCCGTGATAAGCACCACCTTGCCCTGTAACTCAATAAATTTGCGCCTCTGTACCAGCTCGCGCACCACAGCGTATCCAGCGATAGCCGTCAGCCACTGCCAGTTGCGCCCAATAAATCCTGTTGCCATGAAAACTACTCCAATCTACAATAAATCTAACATTCTTATAGCCAAATCTTGCTTATATGCAAATGCATTGCTTGTAGGAATGCATCAGTAATCCTAGACACCTATATACACGAATAACAAGTAAGAAAAGGATGCTACAACTTATGTATGTAAGATATACTTAGGACAAGAAAATGGGTAAGGCGAACTAAATACTAGAAAGGTTTCTTGTCGTGGAGACAGTAGATGCTTATCACAGAGAGTTCGTGCAGTTCCTTGATGGCGCACGGAATGTTCCATCTGTGCAAGAGCAGAAACGTTTTATTCTTGATATGCTCAACCTACAGGCGGGTGAAAAACTGCTCGATCTCGGTTGTGGTACGGGCGATGATGTGCGAGATGCGGCACGAATTATTGGCTCAACGGGTTTGGGTGTCGGTGTGGATGTTGATGAGGCGATGATTACCGTGGCACAAGCGCGTTCTGCCAATCAAGAACTACCTGTAGCATTTTATCGAAATGATGTCTCAACTCTACCATTTCCTGACGAAACGTTTGATGTTGTGCGTGCCGAACGTCTTTTTGAGCATCTACATCAACCGGAGCAGGCATTGCAAGAGATGCTTCGTGTCACACGTGTAGGAGGACGTGTACTTGCTGCATCGCCAGATATGGATACAAACGTTATTAATCATCCTGATCGCTCTATGACACGCAGAATAAGACATTTTGAGAGTGATCGCCGCCCAAATGGTTTGGCGGGTCAAAGGCTCTATGGCCTATTTCACGATGCTGGCCTTGTGAATCTTCAGGTTCGTGCCGTTATTCACATGAACACAAGCTATGAGGAGATGCTCACGTTTCTGGATATACGAGAGCGTGCTGAGGCGGCGCGAGATAAAGGTGCAATATCGGAAAGTGAGTGTGAGCTGTGGTTAGAGCAACTTGAGCAAGCTGGTAGAGCAGGACATTTCTTTATGTCTACAAATCATTATGTTGTGTGTGGGCGTAGAGTATAAACTCAATCAAGTTACCCACAAGGAGAATGCCTCTCCCATATACGTCCAGACGTATATGGGAGAGGCATTCTCCTTGTGGGTAACTTGGTCCCTATCGTTTGCCTCGTGCCTCACGTGTCAACGTCATCACGAGCACCGCGAGAACTGCTGTTATCAGAATGCCGCCTGTTGCGCTGCGTAGCGACTCGAAGGTATCGACATTGTTGATGATGGCGAGGACGGCGACGACGAGAAGGACGCCAACCAGAATAATCATGTCGCCGACGAGAAAGTTGTAGATGGCTTTGATCACGTTCATGATGTCACCTCTTCCTGAATTGCTTGCATACCCTCGGTGTTACTTGGGACTGTTGCGCGTTGCTTCGTGCTTTTCAACCATTGTACGAGAACAAAGGATGCAAGCAAGTAGAGTGCGGCAAGAATAAGAATGAATACATCGGCGAACGGCCATTCAAAGTGGACGCCATTTGTAGGAATACGCAGACCCTCGCCAGCCCAGAAGGTGCCAAACGAGGTGAGCATGATACCCACAACAAATTTGAGCGTGTTTTCGGGAACCTGTTTGAGTGGAGCACGTACTACTACACCAAGCAGAATTACCAGTACGCCTGCGACGGCGGCACCAATTGCGGCAGAAGTGATGCCAAGCGAACGAGAGGCGGCGTTGGTGGCAACGCTACTGCCAAAGGTAATGACGATAAATGCGACCTCAAGGCCCTCAAGCAATACAGCTTTGTAGGACATTGCGATACCGAAAGGCTCGTAGCGTGGTGTGATATTCTCGCCACGTGCCCGAAGTTCGGCACGTGTCTCTTCATAGATGGCCTCTTCGTCGTGCAGGGCTTTGAGACCACTATAGCGCAAAATAGCCTTCTTGAGCCATTTCAAGCCGAAGAGAATAAGAATAACGCCCACAACGAGCCGAAGAACGTTTAAGGGAACAAACTGTACAAGTGCGACGCCGAAGGTGGCAATGATAAGTGCAAGCGTAGCTGCTGCCGCAAAAGCTCCGGCAAGCGAGCTACGCCAGTTGATTGTGACACCCACAACCAGGACAATCGTAAAGGCTTCGACGAACTCAACCGCCGAGGCGAGAAACGCTGCAGTAGCG
>CAXTUE010000324.1:4539-5968 GCA_964247355.1 uncultured Ktedonobacteraceae bacterium
CCATTCCATGCGATAGTCTCCCATTTTAGTGAACATGACGAAAAACGGTACATGCTATATGCATACCATTCACTCTATGATACGATTTCCCGCATGAAATAGCTACATATTTTAAGCGCTTTTGGTAGAAATAAGCTGCAGCCATGTACGAGGAACTTCGGTTAAGCCTAACTCCTGACCCGTCTGATAGACAGCGTTTTCGAGGGCAGCGGCACCGAGGGCTAGTGGTACTCCTGGTAATGCGCCTTCTATAAATAGCCAGTATTTTCCTAGATCGCGCCATGCGTCGAGCGACATGATGGCATTGTTACGCGAAATATCAACCTCTCCAAACCCGCTTTGCTGTAGGGCCGCGATGTACTCTTCGGGCGTTAACCACTGCATTGCCGTAGCTTTCGCCTCACGTGATAGACGTACCTCTGGATGCTCTTTTTTGAGCCAGCCGACCGCCCGTCGTGTCCAGAGCCGGTAAAATCGTTCGGTTCCTTCGACATATGTTCCTTGATAGAACGCGCTATTGCAGGCAAAGATACCGTTTGGAGCTAGTATTCTTGCCACATGTCGAAATGCGTCCTGTTTATCTGGCACAAGATGAATTGCGTTACAGAAGAATGCAGCATCAGCGTTTTCTACAATGTGTGGCAGGTCGGTAACATCACCTTGGTGAAACTCGGTCTGAAGTTCTGGGTATTCAGCTTGTATCGACTCGTTGGCGATACGCACTGCTTCTGCGGATGGATCAACACCTACGATACACGTGTTGCTCAGTAGTTGGTGTCGTCTCATCTCTTCAGCAATGAGACGCGAAATGGCACCTGTTCCGCATGCCATATCTACTATAGTGATGAGAGAAGAGGTGTTTGCGGTCACTTTGGACTTTGCCACAAGTTGTGCTATTGTGCGCTGAACAAGCAGGCGGTTGACCCGTGTGTAAAAGTCGTGTGCCGCGAATGCTGCAAAGGTGAACTGATTTGTTTCGTCCGTTTCAAATAAACTCATGCTTTTTGCCTTTGTCGTGTGGAAGAGGGAACATGTAACTATTAGAGCATGCTTGCCTACAGTTTGTTTCGTCGATGTGTGTGCGACTGTTAAATATGCATCGAAGCCCCACCATCTACATTAATCACCTGACCTGTGATGTAGGCGGCATCCGGTGTACAGAGAAAGGCGACTGTACCCGCTACTTCTTCTGTTGTGCCGGGACGTCCAAGAGGAGCAGCGGCAATCAGAAAAGTTTGCTGCTGGTCCGTCAAGGTAGAGGTGAGTTCGGTCGGAATATAGCCAGGGGCGACAGCGTTCGCAGTAATGTTGCGACTCGCCATTTCGCGTGCAGTTGTTAACGTCAACGCAATAATACCGGCCTTTGACGAAGCATAATTCGCTTGCCCAGCCGGACCAAGTATACCGGCGACTGAAGCGATGTTGATAA
>CAXTUE010000325.1:0-5944 GCA_964247355.1 uncultured Ktedonobacteraceae bacterium
ACACTACTTGGAAGATGCCACACGTTTCTCGGCGTCCTCGAAATCTTTTACAGGAACTACTTTTGAGGGGGTAGAGCGACGACTTGCGAGTAGTACACCGATAAAGAAGATGACCCAACCAAAGGCCATCAACACCCAGAAGCCGCTCTCGAAGCCCAGGACACGCGCTACACTGCCTGCACCTGCGTTAATCAAGTCTCCCAGCAGAATAAGCACATTGGCCCACAGAATATTGCTGGTACGCAAACCCGCGATACTCTGTTGCCGCCGATACAATTTGAGGCCGGAATAGATTGCCACGCCGACAACGGCGACCACACCTAATGTATTGATGATGATGACGGTGACGAGCCACGGACCAGGAAGCAGGATGCCTGTACCAGGACCAACAATCTGGCTTAATTTCTGCATGTCGATTCGTGCGAGCAGAATCAAGGCCGTTGTTGCGCCACTGAGCAGGTAGAGGAAGGTCAGGCACCATGTTGTGACGCGCGGACTGGTTATCAGTGCAACGCTGCCCAGTCCTAACCATGCGGGCGTCAACACTCCGAGAATGTAGTAGGTGTGAAAGAGAGTGATGCCGTTATAGCTAGCTGGTTGCACTTGCAGCATAAATACATAGGCCAGCGTCGCGACGAAGGCCATCAGCAAACCCACAGACCAGTAGAGTTGGTACGAGCGGTGGCGTCTCAGATATTGCCGTAGCACAACTACCGCGAACAGGCCCGTGACCACTACATTTATCGAGGACGATATCAGTGCAAAAGGAGTGTTCATACATGTTCCCTTGAATATAGAGATATTGAGCAGAACCTAGAGAAATTGAAAAATATTTCGTATAGAGTATAGCATGTCAGTGTAGGAGGTGCCATACCTGAGCACATCTTACAACCGTCTCACCACAATAAACCCCACAATACCTAGCACGAGCAGAATTGCACCAATAATCGCACGTGTACCAATCATTCCCAGACTAAAGAACGTCAAGAAGGCTTGCCAGGGAGTTTGTTGCGCATGCGTGTTTCCGTGTGGGGTAGGAGTTGTCACAGTTTGACCATTTGAAGACGGCGTTGCTTGCTCAGGCGTTCCTAGAACACTATGAGGAAGACTTTGACCTGACCCATTACCGACTGTGGGAGTCACGCTAGTACGTGCAGGAGTAGTACTACTACCTACAGGTAGGATGGTACCGAAGAGGCCGGAGAGCAAGAAGACAATGCCGACCAGAGCAGCGAGCGTACTAACAGTTCTGACTGCACCCGTAACATAGGTTGGCCAGCCGTTTCGACGTGGCAAGGGTGTAATTGGAGCTGATATGGGTGCCGAATGCGCAACCTGTGGTGAGGCAAGGGCAAAGTCGGACGCTGCTGGCAATACGAATGAGCGCGGCAAGGATGGTTGTGGCAACGAGTGCAGAAGCGCGACGGTTTGTCGAAGTTCCGCCAACTGTTGTTGACACACCACGCAATTCTGCAGGTGTGTTTCCGTTTGCATTTGCTCTTCTGGCGATAGTTGCCCGTCAATATAGGCAGAAAGACGTGCCATTGTCAGGTGTTGCTCTTCTTTTGCCACACGTATACTCCATAGTTAGATAATTTTTAGGAATAAAGAGTTTATGCTATAAGTACTTGAAAAAGTTATTCTCTGGTAAGACGATAGCGACCGGGTAAAAGTTCCTTGTGCTCCTGCAAGTAGGTACGTAGACGGGCGCGACCACGCGAGATACGCGAACGAACGGTGCCAAGCGATGCCTCGGTCGTCGTCGCTATCTCTTCGTATGAGAGTCCTTCGATATCGCAGAGCACAACCGCGACGCGCTGTTCGAGCGGCAACTCTTCCAGACCGCGCTGTATCAACTCCTGTAGCTCCTGGTTGAGCAACGTTTCTTCTGGATTGCCCTCCAGTCCCGTTGTAGCGAGAGCATTCAGCAAGCTGGGAGCGTGCGCCTCGTCGTCTTCGGTCAGTGCCTCTAGCGACTCGGCGGGTCTACGTTGTGTACGCCGCCAGTAGTCACATGCCATATTGGAGCCAAGACGCAATAGCCACGAGCGAAACGAGGAGCCACCACGATAGGAGCCAATACCCTTGAATGCGGCGATAAAGGCATCTTGAGTTACATCGGCGGCAGCATCGGGATTGCCAAGCATGCGGAAGACAACACTATACAGCGTCTGCTGATAGCGCAACACAAGCTGGTTGAACGCATGTACATCTCCGCGCTGGCTACGAGCGATGAGTTGCTCTTCATCGTCCCGCATGGCCTTACTCATGAAGCTTGCCTTCCTTAATCTGACTATTCGGCGTCAGTGTAACATATTTTGGAACGAAAGCCAACGGACGCCCACTCCATTTATTTGAACAGCCTTTTGCGTTGACACCATTTGGCACAGAAGACTATAATAGTTTCTACAGACACACCTATAGTAGTGTGCCGCGCGTTTCTGCTTCGCCGAGGAAGCAGAGGTTGACCAATCTGGTCATCCCTCCCATGACGAAGCCTATATTCTGACGGAGGAGCGTTTATGTCTACTTCTACTGGCGCAGGACTCGAAGATGTTGTTGCGACAAACTCAAGTATCTGCGATCTCGATGGCAAGCTAGGCAAGCTTACCTATTTTGGCGTTGATATTCACGACCTAGCCCAGCATTCGTCGTTTGAAGAGACCGCGTATCTGCTCTGGCATGGCACACTTCCAACACAGACGCAACTGGCAGAATTGCAACAACAATTTCTGGCGCAACGTACACTACCCGAACAACTTCTCGCAATTATGAAACTTCTGCCCACTACAACTACTCCAATGGACGTTTTGCGTACCTCTGTTTCCGCCCTCTCTTCGTTCGATCCCGAACCTGGCGACAAGTCCTATGAAGCCAACTACCGGCGCGCGATACGCCTTACGGCAGTGCTACCTACGATCATAGCAAGTTGGGAAAGCATTCGTAATGGGAACACACCTGTCGCGCCGCTACGTGAGCACAACCATGCTACCAATTTTCTATATATGCTGACTGGCACTATGCCGGATGAATATGCCGCGCATGTGCTGGATGTAGCTCTTGTGCTCCATGCCGATCATGAGTTGAATGCTTCGACCTTTGCAGCACGCGTTAGTGCTGGCACGAAGGCCGACATGTATGCTTCAATCACCTCTGCGATTGGTGCACTCTCCGGTCCCCTACATGGCGGAGCAAACGAGCAGGTCATTCGTATGCTGTTACGAATCGGCGAACCAGAGCATGCTGAGTCGTATATACATGATGCGTTAGAACAGAAGGAGCGTATCATGGGCTTTGGGCACCGGGTCTATCGTACGGATGATCCACGTGCCACGCACCTGCGTGAAATGTCGCGAGAGCTAGGTGAGCGTAACAATGATACACGCTGGTACGAGATATCGCGTATCATCGAAAAGTATGTTATGGAGCATAAGCATCTTTACGCCAACGTCGATTTTTATTCAGCCTCCGTTTACTACTCGCTCGGCGTTCCCATTGATCTGGACACGCCCATCTTCGCGAGTAGTCGCATGGCTGGCTGGACTGCGCACGTGCTTGAGCAATATGCCAACAACCGGCTCATTCGTCCCCGTGCCGAGTATATCGGCCCGAAGGTCACGGAGTATACGGCTATCGGGAATAGAGGATAATGGAATAAAAAACTCATGCCTCACTTGCTTTCGGCAAGTGAGGCATGAGTTTTTTATTCGGGGAAAGAGCATGGACAAATTTCTCTTCGTAGGGCTATAATGGGGGCGAAAGGAACTGTTCAATGACGAGCAGGCAGGACAAATCAACATGCATATTCGTATACTTGGCGCACCGATGGACCTGGGTGCGGATAGACGTGGCGTAGATATGGGCGCGAGTGCGATCCGTTACGCCGGACTCAGTGAAGCACTGCAACGACTGGGGCATACCATTTCCGACATTGGCAACATCACCATTCCTCAACCGGAGAGCCGACCAGAGGGTCAGCCACACTTAAAATATCTTGAACCAATTGTTTCTGCATCCGAAGAACTGGCGACGCTTGTCAGCACAACACTGGAGGAGCAGAAATTTCCGCTTCTGCTCGGCGGCGACCATAGCATCTCGCTTGGCTCCGTCGCCGGTGTTGCGCGGGTTCATAAGAACATTGGTGTCATCTGGGTTGACGCGCATGCGGATTTCAACACTGATGAAACCACACCGTCTGGCAATATACACGGTATGATTCTCGCCGCACTCGCGGGCGTTGGCAACAATGCTTTGACGCGCGCAAGTGGTTGGACGCCGAAGATTAATAAAGAGACTATTGTCATAGTAGGTGCGCGCGACCTTGATAGGCAAGAGCAAGAGCTGCTGCGTACACATAACATTGCCGTCTTTACCATGTCCGACATTGACCAGCGTGGCATGACCGACATAATGAAAGAGGCCATTGCTATCGCGAGCCAACACGACAATCCCATTCACCTGAGCCTCGACATGGACTCGCTCGATCCGCGTGAGGCACCTGGCGTTGGCACACCTGTGCGCGGAGGTCTGAGCTATCGCGAAGCACATCTCGCGATGGAGCTTGTCTCGGCCTCACAACGTCTCGTCTCGATGGATGTGGTCGAGGTCAATCCTATTCTTGATAGTGAAAATACCACGGCAAAGCTCGCGGTGGAACTGATTCTTTCTGCGTTAGGAAAGAAGATTTTATAAACAAACATTTTTGATACACATTGACTCCCTGCAGGAGTCAATGTGTATCAAAAATGTTTGTTTATTAGTCAGCCAAAGGATGTATAGCTGCAATTTGGCTGTACCCATTACTCACCGCTCTGTCGTATACTGTATTTATTCGGGAAATTTTCAAGAAGGAGGATTTGCGATAAGTAGCGAAGACGCCACTTATTCGTGACACACTATGAACGCAAAAGAATTATTTATGAATGGTGAGTTTGTGCCAGTCGAACGTGGCGTCATCTCTGTACGCACACATGGTTTTGCCTATGGCACGGGCTGCTTCGAGGGCATTCGCGGCTACTGGAATGAGCAGAATCAGGAAGTGTACTTGTTCCGCTTGCGTGAACACTACGAGCGGTTGCTACGCTCCTGCAAAATTCTGCAGATGTCGCTGCCCTATACGGTTGACCAGTTGATCGAGATTAGCATAGAGCTTGTGAAGCGCAACGACCAGCACGAGGATGTCTACCTGCGGCCTGTGGTGTATAAGGGCGAAGAGATACTCGGTGTGCGTTTGCACGATATTGCGGACCACTTCATTCTCACCTCGGAGCCGCAGGGAAGCTATGTTCCCTTATCAGGTATGCGCTGTTGCGTTTCTTCGTGGCGTCGTCTCGATGATAATGCGCTTCCGGCACGAGCGAAAGTAATAGGTGGTTATGTCAACGCGGCCCTTGCGAAAAGTGAGGCCATGCAAAACGGGTTTGATGAAGCGATCATGCTTAGTCACGATGGGCATGTCTCCGAGGGCAGTGCAGAAAATATCTTCCTAGTGTTCGGCAACGAGCTTGTTACTCCTGGCGCAACAGAAAATATTCTTATGGGTATCACGCGCGATACGGTGGTACAACTGGCACGGCGCGAGTTTGGTTATAGCACTCACGAACGCGTCATAGACCGTACCGAACTGTATATTGCAGATGAAATGTTTTTGTGCGGCACTGGTGCACAAATCGCACCAGTGGTAAGCGTCGATCACCGGCTCATTGGCGATGGGAAGATTGGTCCTCTTGGAGGAAAGCTACAAGACCTCTACTTCGACGTAGTACGCGGCAAACATCCTGAGTATCGCGAGCAGTGGTGTACGCCTGTATATGCAAAAGTTCGCGAACATAGCGAGGCAGTAGATTAAACGACTAGAAGACATAGAAGGGGGGTTGAAAGAGAAGCATGCAATGCCCCGTATATGTTTTAAAACGTATAGTATTATTAAAGTTTTTTGTTATGT
>CAXTUE010000326.1:0-5942 GCA_964247355.1 uncultured Ktedonobacteraceae bacterium
GATGACGGCGTTGACGCTATCATCATCGCCCTGATCGATAACTTTAATCACATCACGCGGCTCAACCAGTGCCATCGTCACTTGCAAACCACCTGTACCCCACCCCCTGGCAATAGGAAGGTCTCGACTGGCAAAGGGCACAAGATGTCCTGGTGTCGCAACGCCTTTGAGCAATTTGCGCCGCACCTCGCGTTTCGAGTCCTCATCAATAAAGGCAAAGTTGTAGAGTAACTCTCGCCCTCCCTGTATCTCTTGCTGGAGTGTGGCGTCGTGATCGCTAGGCTCCGGTGCCTGCGTTAATTGCTGTAAAAGGTCGTCCAGTTGCTGTTGACTCATGGTGTTCCTGTATTCTCTTGCTCGGTAAACAGTTGACGCTTCTGACTGGCCTCCGCGAACTGTGTGGCGCGAAAGGCACGTGTACGCTCTAAGACACTGATATCGGCCTGGAACGAGACATAGTGTGGCAGCTTGTAGTGCGCGGTAAAGCCGCTCGCCTCGATACCATCTATGTGCAACAACACAAATTCTTCGTTCGCGGCAGGTCCACTTTCGCCATGCACACCATGCTCTTTGGCGGCACTCAGTACACGGTCAATCATCGACATGCTCATTGCCTTGACTTCGCTATGCCCAAAGCAAAAACCGTAGCCCAGGCCAAATTTAGGATGCTCTGGCATGGATGCCGAACGTTGTGACACCTTCTCATCAGCATCTTCCGTTTGCACACGCGACACCATTTCGCACTCAGTTGCCAGGATTTCGCCAATCTCGACAGCCTCGCCCGTCAAGGGATGGACGACCTCAACTGGCACATGTCCAAAGCGTAGTTCGCCTAGTGTTGGGTGTGCGTCACCATAGCCTCGAACACTACTATAGGCAAAGGTGAGCATACTGCCTACATCGCCCTGCGCCAGCACCTGCAAACGCGCGCTCCGTGGAGCAGGAAAAGTCAACGCTTTGCGCGTAATATCATAGGGTTCGGCTTCAGTCTCTGCTTGTTCTTGTACGGGCGGTTCCGTGAGCATACCCTGTTCCCGCATGCTCGCTATCACTTTTGGAAACGTCACCAGCTCTTTTTCAGCAGCTTCCTGCGTAATTTTCTCTTCGATCTGTGCAAGGTACTGTCGTATCGACTCATTTGACTCATGTGTCAGCAGTGTGTTCAGCAGACGTAGTTGATAGTCACGTGCGGGACCGAGGATTTGCCCACCAGGAATGTCTTTGAACGTCGCAGAGATTCGACGCAGTGGGCGCATGCGTACGCCTTCGACAGGCAAGCTATAGTCGATACGCGGCACAGTGGAACGATAGGCGCGCAGCAAAAAGCTCGCTTCTAACGAATCTCCTTCGCTTTGCTTTAAAGCGAGTGCTGCTAATTCGGGTGCATAGAGAGCACCTTCGTTCATAGCCCGGTCAACGGCAAGACGCATCTGATCTTGTATCTGCTGCACACTGATTGGCTCGGTTCCACCTCTTATCCGAAAATATTCTACTAATTGCTCTGCATTCAGGACAGCTTGCGTACCGCCCTTAACCGCAACATATCCCATATGTTTTATCCCTTTATACGTGTTGTTCGTGGTAGCCCAACGCAACGCCCAACAGCATCAATCAGATAGATATCAACACCGAGAGGATACCCTTGACGCATGTCGAGAATGTCTTGCAACTCGCCGTGCTCAAGTCCGGTAGTATAGAGTGCAGTAGCGTCCTTAATGCCTGGACCTGATAATCTCAACTTCACACGGTCCTGTTCCTCATTCTCGCTTGGTGCATCCCCTATTTGCTGGACGCAGTAGAATGCTGTCGCGCTGGATTCCGGTTCTGCCAACGTACCAACACTTAATTGTCTCAGTAGACCATCGCTTTTGCTTCCACAAAAAAAGGCAAAGGCTGCGTCTTCAGGAGAAGCCACCCTCGATCCTGTTCTGAGTACAATCCATCGCACTAGCTCATCTTGAGACGGCAACCATGTACCATCGACGGCTATCGCAAAAGTTACCTCCTTGTCAAGCAGTGTCATCATAGCAGCAAGGGCATAAATATTCACAGGTGTCGTCGAAGAGGAATACCGAGGCAGTTTATCAAACCCACGAGGATACTCAAGCACCGTAATTTTACCAGGGCGTGCGAGACTGTCGAGTAAAGAGCGAAATGTTATCGTACTATAGTGAATGCGGTTTTCTTGTTCGCTTTGCACCCTCTATACCTCCATCGTGTCAAAGTCGACTTTGGTTGTAGCGATTAAAGCTTGCATACGCTGATTTTTAGCTACAATTTCTTGTTCCAACGCGACAAGTTGCTGCGTAAGTTGTTCGGAATAGGTAGAGTTTTCTTTACGTAAGGCGGCGTCGATGAGCGCGACGGCCATCGCGCGCCGTGGATTATTGCCAAGTACCATGCCGAAGCCAAATTGCCCGTCGAGTTCTAGCTTGACCTCTGTCACCAGCACTTCACCCGCGTTAAATAAGCTATTAGCGACCGTCTCGCGTACTCGCAGCATCACCAGTCCCTGTCGTGGACCACTCAATAACTTTATCTGGCTTTGTGTAGAATTTTGCACTACAAGTGACGCGACATCACACGCCTGTTCTTCCGAACAATTTGCCAGGATGGAATAATGGTTCATGCTGTTGCTCCAGGAACTGTAGTCAATTATAGACAAGGCATGGCAGAGCAAACCCTACCATGCCATATATCTGTAACAGACTACAGTTTATTTCACCAGTTTGGTGAGGTCAAGATTGAGCTGCTTCGCTACATCACGAATTGGATTATAGCTGCTATCTACATCCTTGATGAAACCACCTGAACTCAGTGCCTTCAGAGCGGCAGGATCGGTGATGGCGAGGAAGGCAGCCTGAATCGCATCCTTATCGGCCTGGCTCATATCCTTACGTACCGCGATTGGACCTTCGGGAATGGCGAAACTCTTTGCAACAATTGTAACATCGTTCTGCTTGAATTTGCCTTCCTGCAGAAGCTTGTCAAAGGTATCACTGGCAACCGCACCAGCCTGAACTTTGCCACTCAGCACAGCGTTCAGCGAAAGGTCATGTGAGCCAACGTAGGTACCCTTCACGTCTTTATCCGCATCGAGACCATTCTGCTTCAATGTGTAGCGAGGCACGAGGTTGCCACTGGTCGAGGCTGGATCAGTGAACGAGAAAGACTTGCCTTTGAGGTCCGCCAACGTCTTGATACCAGTCTTTGGTGTTGTAATAATGTAGCTGTAGTAGTGATCGGCCTTATTCACTGGTGCGAGCGCACGTAGAACAGCCTCTGCATTGCCTCTATCGGCTGCCAGCACATAGCTCAATGGACCAAACGAAGCAATGTCAGCTTTCTTGCTGACCATAGCGGTGATAATCGACGTGTAGTTTGTGCCAACGAAAAGATTCACGGGCTTACAAATCTGTTTCGATAATGCATCGGAGAACGGCTTTGTCGCATCCTGAATGCTCGTTGTACTCTCAGCAGGAATGACGCCAAAGTTGACCGAACTCATGCTGACGGGGTGCGGACAACTAGCAGTGCTGGTACTACTGGCACCGGTTGTTGTATTGCTACTACCGCATGCCGCGAGAACCATCATGAGACAGGCGATTAAAATGCCACTGTGCAAGTATGACTTGCGGAGGCGTGTGAACATTGAAAGCTCCCTTGTTGGAAATACTGAAATAAAAGGACGAATATCAAGAACGTGCTAGAGTATCCTTGAGCGCGCGAAATCACTTACGCGGTCCAACAATGCAACCGTCAAGACGAGCGTAACGAGAATTACAGAAACGTGTGCATACTCTAACAAGGAAAGATTTTGGTTCAGGATAAAGCCGATACCACCACCACCCACAAACGCTACAACCGTCGAGTCGCGCGTGTTTGACTCCCAATAGTAAATAGAGGAACTTGCCAGGAGTGGAAACACTTGCGGAAACACTCCCCAACGAAAACTCTTCAGACCATTAGCGCCCGCAGCACTCAAAGCCTCTAACGGCTGCGGTTTTACCGACTCAATCGCCTCGGCATACAACTTTGTTAAGACAGAAATGGTGTGCAAGCCCAGACCAAATGCACCCGGTACAGGTCCCAGACCAATGAAGGTGATAAAGATGAGTGCGAGCACCAGAGAAGGAATAGAGCGGATAGTGTTGACCACAAGACGCACAACATTATAGATAACAGGATGCGGCGTTGTATTTCTAGCCGCGAGGACGCTTAACGGTAACGCACCAACGATACCTATCACCGTTGCCACGATAGCTGTTTGAATAGTGACGAGCATCGGGTCCAGCACGTGACTGAAGTAACTCCAATCAGGAGGAATCATGGTACGTAGCAGGCTATTGCCAGATTCGCTGGTAAACAAACTCGTAAACGTGTCCCAGCCGAAACCTTGAATACTAAAGCCCCACCACAGAAACAGACCCAGGATTGCGAGAACCGAGATTACACTCCCATTCACTGCCAACCATACAAATATCGCAACTAACAGCCACAGAACTAACGTGTTGATAGATAAGGTTTCGATAGTGTAGTTAAAGGTGCCGAGGTCCAGACCGTGAATAGGGCCGAGGCTGTTCGCTCCAAGTAGCAGGTAGAGCACAACCAGAGCCAGCACAACCATTGAAATCAGCGAACTTCGATTTAGCCACTCTTTTGAATTTCTACGTATTCTAGGCACAATCGCAAATACGCCCAAGGCAAGAATGATAAGTGTCACGACGATATTCACGTTGAACCGGATTGTCCAATTTGTTGATACTAATCCCAGGTCGATAGTATGACTGAACAACAGTATTGCTAACAAAACACATATCAACGCAGGAGCGGCAAGAGGCCAGTACAACGTACCAAGCGGTTTTGTCAGATCGGGCGTTGGTCTATGGAATCTGCCGCTTAACCAGGAGCGACGCTTGACAAGAGTACTGCCTGTTAATTTTACTTGATCCACAACATCCTCCCTATATTTCAGCTTTTTCGACATTTTGCGGAATAGAAGTGTAACGCGAACGCGCGGCGGGATTATCGCTTCGGTAGATATCCTGTAGAATAGAATCGGTCAATGCATCTGGCGAGCCATCATAGAGAATGCGGCCCCGCGCGATACCAATAATACGGTCCGCAAAGTGCTTGGCTGTGTCAACATCGTGGATGTTGACAAGCGTTGAGAGACCTAACTCTTTGGTCGCATTCCGCAGGTCCCCCATCACGCTCCATGTGAGTTCGGGATCAAGGCTCGCAACAGGTTCGTCAGCAAGTACAAGCGAGGGGTCCTGCGCAAGCGCACGTGCGATAGCAACACGTTGTTTTTCACCACCAGACAAGCGATCAGCGCGATAGGTAGCGCGCGGTAACATATTTACTCTACCAAGACATTGCAAGGCTTTCTCACGGTGCTCGCGTCCAAAATATCCAAATAGTGCCTCAATATTATTAAGATAGCCGAGTCGTCCTGTTAAGACATTTTGTAGAGCGGTTAAACGGTCTACAAGATTGAATTCCTGGAAAATAAAGCCAATTTTTCTACGCAATGCAAGTTTCTGCTCATCACTGAGAGCAGTTATATCCTCCCCTTCCACATGAAGTGAGCCATGTGTTACGGGGATAAGACCGTTAATGCACCGTAGAAGCGTAGACTTACCAGCTCCACTACGTCCAATAATGCAAATGAACTCACCTCCGTGTACATCAAAACTTACATCGGAGAGTGCTTCATAGCCATTGGGATAGACCTTTGAAATATTCTTCACTTCAAGCACCAGTGTGTTACTCAAAATAGAATGCCTACCTTATTTTTACTCACTGCCATTTTGTCCTACTTCTACACAACAAAAAGAAAAGATTTTATAGCAATCTATATGTTGCATAGAGCATACAATGTCAGTGTTAAGGAACATTGTTATGTTCTTTAAGCAACATTTAAATTTTATATCTTGTAG
>CAXTUE010000327.1:0-3122 GCA_964247355.1 uncultured Ktedonobacteraceae bacterium
CTCTGGGACCTGCCGAATGTGCTGATGAGTCCACACGACTCAGGCGTGACGCCGAACTACAATGAACGGGCCGCCACGATCTTCGAGGAAAATCTGCGTCGCTATCTCGCGGGACAGTCATTGCACAATCTCGTGGACAAGAAGCGAGGGTATTGATTTTAAATAGATGAGGTGAGGGAGAACCCTACTTTTATCTCATCTATTTAAAATGATTATGATTATAGTAGAATAGTAACTGCTTGAATAACGCCGCGTTTACTTTTCTTACCAACAACTGCGACGACGGTTTCTGCTTGTAGTGTTTCGATAGTGGCAATGTCCGTGGCTTCACCCGTCTTTTGATAGATGGTGGTGTCGCTTGTGATACGTACTGCGGTAGGCTGTATATCACCTGTATTTTGTTTACGTGTCGTTCCCGCGATGACGTAGGCGTTTTGCTTCTCCGGGTTGGGGGTTACACCGTTGACCGTAACAAGTTTGCTCTCTTTACGAAGTACCTGAAGCTGTTCTTGAGAGATACGTTCATACGGTTCATGCTTCTTTTCGTCCTTGCTTGCATCAATAGTGTGTTCATCAACGGTGTGGGGAGCATTGGCAAAGAGTGTGTTGTCATATGTGCGAGGAATGGCGACTTGCAGTGCTTGTTGTAATACGTCGAAGCGGTATGTTATAGCGACTCTTGTCAGGTCTTTCGCGTTTTTCAATGCCTCTACATCTTCCAGGCTTAAGCACTCGGAAAGCTCTAAAGAACTGCCATCCAACTGTAGTTCTATCGAGGCTGGTAGTGTGATGGTGAAATGCCTTCCCCGCACATATGTTGTTGAGCCAGCATCTGGTTTATGTTGCAACACGAGTGAGGCCATCTGCCGGAGTTTTATGAATGGGCTATTCGCGGTGATGATACAAATATCAAGTAGGCCATCGTCGATGTAAGCGTTTGGCGTTAAGTCGATGGCGTCAGCATACAAGCGCGTGTTGCCGAGAACGAGTTGTAGTGCCTCGCCTTGCCAGAGTGTTTTTGCTGGTTGTTTCTCGTCAACCTCGCATATCTCTACCTGAAAGCGATGTTGTGTTGGCAGTTCTTTCGCGGCTGCTATATCGAAGGCAAGAGTGCCGATGCGCTCTTTCAGTGTTTTTGAAGTGTGGCTAATGACCGAAGCGTCTATGCCAATGCCGGCAGTAAGCAAGAAGTAGTATTCGAGCTTGTCATCTTTTTTCTGTTTTTTGTCTTTTACTGATTTTTGTGCTGGTTGCTCGTCTTGTGGAGTATCTGGAAATGCGATACGCTCGACGGTTATGCGACCAACATCGACCTTACGTATATCGCTATTAATGAGTGTAAGGGCAGCATGAATGGGATCAATGGGCATGCCGATTTCGTGAGGCCATTGATTGGCAGTACCACCGGGGAGTACCGCGACAACGCTTTTGCGTTCTTTACTCTGCATGACGGCATTGACCAATTCATTTGTTGTGCCGTCGCCGCCATGACCAATAACTACATCGTATTCGCGCTTTGCCGCCTTTGCCGCTAGTTCGCGAGCATGACCACCATACTCGACCAGCGCATTGTCAACGTCCCAGCCAGCCGCCGAAAGTATTGTAAAGACATCGGTCAACTGAGTCATATCCTGTCCGGCTCTAGGATTGATCACCAAATATGCGTTCTCGCAATGCATGTTGTTGCTCCTCATCAAAGAATTGTTCTCTTTGACAGGTACGGAAAATGATGAGTTAAGGTTTCAGAGTTGTGTCGCGCGATGTTTTATTTACTCAGGAAACGTTGAATGCGAGCGCGAATATGGCCCGATGTGAGACCAAGTGCTTCATCGTGCTGTTCTGGTGTACCATAGTTCGTGAGCAACTCGTGTGGAACGCCGATAGCCATAGGTAAACCGTGACCAAGTGAGCCGGAGGAAACTTCTATCCCTGGAACTTTATTGCGGTCAGGATGCATTCCTAGCGTACTATTCCAACCCGCAAAGGTCTTGAGCGTTTCGATGGGGAAGAAGCCTTTTGCGGCAAGAATTCCATAAAGTGCTATTGGTCCATGTCCCTTGCTGAGCACAAAACGATCTCGGTCCTCATTTGTTGGGTTTTGTGAGTCGTAGTGTAGGATGCGATCATAAAGCACCCATAGCACATCAAGGGTAGAGTGTGTACTGCTATCATGCTTTTCATCGCCTGTCGCGTAGGTCATAAGATGTTGGATATGCGAGATATCTGTGTTCATTGTTTCCTCTATCCTCTTATTGAAGGTAAAATTTGTAGTATCTTGTGCTCTATAGTGTAGTTCAGTGAGCAAAGCATAGACTATGGCATAATGACCAGATTGTTTCTGTCCTTTAGGACAGTTTGGAGGTACAATGTGGCTATCAATCCGTCTATGTGATATTTCAAGGAGTATACAATGCCTCTTTTGGACCTGACGTTGGATGAATTGCTGGCGACGACGCGCTCGGTGCGTAAACGGCTCGACCTGACGCGCCCTGTTGAGCCGGAGGTGATTCGCGAGTGCTTAGAACTTGCGCTACAGGCGCCAACGGGTAGCAATAGCCAGCGTTGGCATTTTGTGGTTGTGACCGATGCCGAGAAGCGGTTCGCTATCGCGGAACTGTATCGCAAATCGTTCGCGGTCTATCGTCAGCAGCCCTCGCCCGTCAGCAAGCTCGCACCAGATGCGCCGCGTGTGCAGACACAGAATCGTGTGAGAGATTCGGCTGATTATCTGGCGGAGCACCTGCATGAAGTGCCTGTCTTTGTCATTCCATGTATAGCGGGCAGACTGGACAAGATACCTTCGATAGAAGGACAAGCAGGTTCATGGGGATCGATTCTGCCAGCAGCGTGGAGCTTTATGCTCGCGGCACGTGCGCGTGGTTTAGGCTCAGCATGGACAACATTGCATTTGCCTTATGAAAAAGAGGCGGCTGAAATTCTGGGTATTCCCTACGAGAAAATCACGCAAACCTCATTGTTGCCTGTCGCTTATACAATTGGTACAGACTTCAAGCCTGCGCCTCGTGAGCCATTGGACACAGTGTTGCATTGGGACCAGTGGTAGGGGGCCCAATTTAAAACGCAGGGATGGGAATTTTAAAAGAAGAAGGCCGGGTTATAAA
>CAXTUE010000327.1:3132-5924 GCA_964247355.1 uncultured Ktedonobacteraceae bacterium
ATTTATCACGTCCTGCTTGGCAATTGTAACGTCAGCAGGACGTGATAAATCGGTCCCTACCCAGTTGCTCCATTGGTGTAGTATGACGAGAGAATGCGGTCGGAGAGTAGACCAAGACAACTCAAATTGGGAAAGCCGGGACCTTGTGATACGCCTGCGAGCATGGGCAAGTGAAGGCGCGGCGCGAAATTGCGTATCGCAAGGTCTGTGCCAATAGATTCTTCCAGGATACGCCTATCCAACGATTCAGACATGGTAGCAAGCCGTTCGTGTGTATGTCCATCCAGAAGGGTTGTAAACCATAGCGGGTCGAAGCCGCGAGCGACAATTACGTAATCATACTCGTCGCGTTGTGTTGTGTCGCCATATTTAATGTCTACTGCTACACTATCGTTGAACGCCTCTATTTTTTGTGCAGTGCCCCCAACGGAGCGCACATTTTCCGCACGGTTGATCTCTTCCATCGCATGTAACGAAAACACGCCACGGTCGGTACGACGTACAAACTCGCGCCGGTCCTGCTCGCTGAGTAAAAGCCAGTTTGCGGCATGTTGGTGATTTCCATAGAGGCTCGCTGACCGCCCATCGGGATCGGAGAAGAGTTTGTTTTCCTCGAACCCTTCGTCGCGCGAGTACAGTACGCCGTAGGGACTGATAACTTCGATGAAGGCTTTTTCTTTGAGCGCATCGAGTAAGGCAAGAATGATGGCGGCAGCCGTCTCGCCAATGCCGATGATGCCAATATTCAGAGGCTTTTTGAGCGTGGTACGCATTATATCGAATTCATCGACGTGTGTCCAGAATGAGCCGCCATCCATAATGCGCGGGTGTTGCTCTGGCTGACCTGGGATGGTCAATGCAACGCCGGGGCCTGTGATGACAAGTCCATCGCCGTCAAGCGTAAAGGGGAGAGTGCCGCCCTTTGGCATACACGAAAGTTGCCAACGGGAATGTCTGGTGCTGCTAATGCCGCGCACCTCCGCGACATGCACCTCTGGCTGAATTCTGGATGCTACCCATTGGATGTAGCGCGACCATTCGGCGTGTGTTGGGCTGCTCCTGCCGCGATCAACCCAATCGGAGTATCTGCCACCACTGTCGATGAGATAGCTATGCCAGGAGAGCAGGAGCATCTCCTTGTTGATTTTTCGATTTAGCTCGCCCGTTTCCCAACATGTTGAGGCATAGGGGTAGCCAATATCTTTCTCTGGCCGTGTGCCGAGTACCTGTCGTCCGTCGGTAAAGCCAAACTCGCCGGACCAGTGCGCCGCGATACCCTGTCGATCAACAATGACGACGCGCGGCACATTGTAGCCCATTTTAGCAAGCATCGCGCGCTTTGCGGCAATCGCGATAGCCTTTGGTCCAGCACCAAGCACAAGCAGAGTTTGTTGGTGTTGGGAGTCAGTTGTATATGCTTCGTCCATCGAAATTATCCCTATCTATGAAGCGAGTTGTGCCAGCACGAAATCGGCAAAGGTGCGAATGTGTTCCTCGGCAGGAGTGTAGATGCCACCATGGGCAAAAGCTTTTGAGTGCATGCCCTGTTGGGTTAACTCGCATACCTCCCAGTCCTGGTGATTGACAAGATCGAATAGCTCCACGGCATCCATCGGGTCGAAATCTGGTCGGGCTACAACGTCAGCGTCGAAGAGCCAGCTACAGGTGATGCGGGTATGTTCTGGTCCCTGCGGCTCAAGTGTATGATAGATGACATGATCGGGCAGAAGGTTAAGCAGAAGATTAGGATTGATGACGATGCCGTAGTAGTGGCGTTCGTCACCGGGGAAAAGACCCTTGAGCGGAGGACGGCTGGCCTCGCCCGTCATACTAAAAGCCTGTGCTGAGTCGGCGAGTGTAGCAGCTTCGTCTCCATCATACACGGAGCCGCCGCGATAGCCGGGCAGTAACTGACAGAATTCGGGATGCATAGGACCGCAATGATAGCACTCCATGAAGTTCTCGATGATAATCTTCCAGTTGGCTTGCACATCATACGTCAGTGTCTTGCCAATTTTGAGATTGCCGAGATCATAGGCTGCGAACTGAGCGTAACTTTTGAAACGTTCCACAATCGGTTCGCGTACCTGCATGTCTAAGGGAGGAGGATTGTCTGCGAGATTGAGCCAGATAAGCCCTTCCCATACCTCAAGGTGTACGGGATGAAGGCCGTAGGCGGAACGGTCAAAGTGTGGATTGTTGAGAATATTGGGCGCGCCAAGCAAGCGTCCATCGAGTCCATAAGTCCATGCATGATAGCGGCATTGAATAGAGCCTTTCAGACGACCAGTTTCCTCAGTACACAGGCGCGCACCTCTATGGCGGCAGACGTTAAGGAAGGCATGCAGCGAACTCTCGCTCTGACGCGCAACAACAATGCTCTCGCCGCCTAGAGTTATTGTCTTGTATGCGCCGGGTCCAGCAAATGCCGAAATATGACCAACACAAAACCAGTGTTGAGAGAAGATGTGTTGTTGCTCCTGCTCGTAGAGTACCGGGTCATAGTAGTAGTGACAGGTGAGTGTTGAGGCAAATGGTGTTGTGTGCGTAGTCATGATGGATGTTGCTCCTTGTGGCTGGCTAGTGAAAAGTGTTCATAGTCCAAGTATACATTTTTGGAATATCCATTGTCGGGCTGATGTTCATACTATTTGAAATGATAGTGAGAATATGTCCCCTGTAGAGACCGATTATGGTGTTTCACAAACTATCTTGGATACCGAATACCGTAGGGACCGCATTCATCACGTCCGTTTGCTGGTGTGAGAGACCAACGACGGACGTGATGAATG
>CAXTUE010000328.1:0-4549 GCA_964247355.1 uncultured Ktedonobacteraceae bacterium
GTCTATGGGAGGGGCGTTTTCCCCTTGCGGGCACCCTGGTCCTTGTTATGGGTGGGTTATCAGTTCTCCGGCGCGTCTACCGAGGACGATGCCGGGGAGGACGCCGAGAGCACCAAGACCATCAATAGAGACGCCTCTAGCCTTCTCCCCAAGTGGATGCAGTTCAGGGATCATGTTCGCGGTAACATCGAGGTCTACGCCCCATGTGTAAAGCGGTTCTTGTTGTGCTAATTCAGGGAGCCAGTGGCGAGCAGCATTGGCAAGGTATTTGTAGTATTTGGCATCGTTCCGTGTGACACCAGCATGTCCATAGCGTCCGCCACTGACGGTCAGACGCCCATTGCCGGGACGGAAGTCAGCATAGGTATAGGGGGCGGCATCCCAGAAGAGCGGAAAGGTGTCGGGGAGGTCAAGCGCGAAGGCCAGCGCGTAAATACGTGCGTTAGGTGTTGCCGTAGGACCTGTGGCTTGAATAAGCCCTCTCGCTGTAATGGTTTGACCATCTGCCAGCGTGAGTTGCCATGCATGACCGGCTTGTGTCACGATTTCTTGATACTTGGTAACTGTTGCTCCACCGACGAATTCCACACCCGTGTGTCTGCCCTGTTGTGCAAGCGAGGCTAAGAGCGTTAGTGGATGAATACGTCCCTCGTCTGGCAACCATAAGGCTTTGACAACGGACCTGGTATTCAAGTGTCCCTGTGTCGCATTGGTAACTTGCTCTGGCGACCACAACTCGGCGCGTAGTCCGGCTGCAATGCGTACGCGCGCCTCGCGAGCCAATTTCTTTGCCGCATGTTGACTTTCGGCCAGACTGATTGAGCCTGTCAGGTGTGCCTGCAGAATGCTATCGGGACGCTTTGCCTCTTCAATTAATGAGAGCAACACCTGTGTTGTTTCTGGCCAGAAGCGTGCTCCTGGACTACCGGGCGGCAGGTCCGCGATATGCATGTTGACGCCTGCGCTTAGTATTCCCGCATTGCGTCCCGTTGCTCCATAACCAAGCGTCGTTTCGCGTTCTAGCAGTAGCACATGTGCGCCGGTTGCACGTGCGCTTATAGCTGCGCTCAGCCCTGCGACTCCACCGCCAATGACAACAACATCGTACGTTTCTGGACGTAGTTGTGGCAGTGAAGGTAGTGTAAGGAGAGACGTGATGGTAAAGTCAAGCGCGTTCCACCAGGGAATAGTTGTGCGCAAGGAATTACTGTGCATATTGCTCGTCAGGCGTAGGTCGGTTTGCATAGAGGCTCCTTCTTCTTGCTATACACAAGCATAGAGTGTGGGAGGATGTGTGTCAAGGGTGGAGAGAATGCTAGGATGTGCCGATAGGTAAAACAGACAAGAGTGTGTATTTGCATATGTTAAGAGGAGGGGTGGTATGACGATACAGAAGAATTTGTCTACTACTAATGAAGAGATGCAAGAAGCATGTGTACTTCCACGCGTTATTTTTATTCGCGCTCCCGTGTCAGGAATGCTGTATCATTTTTTACCATTTGCGGTACTAAAAGAGAATCCAATCGAGGGCATACAGCGATACATCAAAAAACACAAGGTTGATACTCAAAATAGTTCGATGATGCGTTCCATATGGAATACAGCATTTCACGCTCTTTCATCGGATGCAATCTACTTTGTGTGTGCCATGAACTCGATACCAGAAGCGACTCCCCAGATGCTCAAAGCGGCAGGTATGACATTTGTGATTGGCTCTTGCGGACCACACCATAAGCGTTGGCTCACGACGCGCCCCGTGGAAAGAAATGGTGAGCTGGTGGCCTGGTGCGTGGAAATAGACATGCATGCGTCACAATTCGAGCGCGTGATAACGCTTTCTGCAACGAACATGATTCGGCTGGTGCCTGAATTGATAGAGCGAAAGGTTGCTTAACGGCGACAGGCTTATAGCGATATGTTAGAGCCATAAGCCTGTCTCTATTGTTTTACGACTTGCCCCGTCTGAAGCGACGCCACAGAATGCGGCGCGCCTGACGATGTGCGGCATGATGTGTACGATAGCCCTGATACTTGTGGAGATGATTTACCTCTTGCTCCCGAGAGAGAACGTCCATCTCGCGCGTACGGCGACGAATTTGCAGAAAGTGATGGCGGTCATCCAATTCTACAAATAGCCATAGAAACAAGAAAATTACGCACACACTCAGCGTACATAAGCCAAAGAAGATCAGAAAAATGCCCGTTGGTTGCAACCATGACGGGTCTAATGCACCGAGTAAAATCGGTGTAGCCTGATATACAAAGACCATAAGACACAGGACGCCACCAGTTAGCCAGAGAAGTTTCGCGAGTGTGTTTATCTTTTCCATAACATTTCCTTCTTGCCGTATTCACCCATCAATCGAAGAGAAACGAGCATGTTAGCTATAGGCAATGTACGGGAACACATTAGCATCAAAAGCACTACGCGGCGTTATCAGGTTGACGTGAAGAGCACCAGAGTTTCTGGCGCAATGATTTCAAACCTAAGCATACTAATGCAGCGTGGCGACGGCGTAATACAGGGTTTTCGGGCAAATCACAACGGTATTCTCGCAGTGGAATACCTACTGCCCACATTGCTCTCTCAAGTGGTCGAGGTTGTTCATCGTCAAAATCCTCCAAGTTCGCGAAGTGAGTCAGTACAGCTACTCGAAGTTTTGTACTGAATCCTTTTACAACTTTAGCTATAAGAAGCATTTTTTCATACATCATCATGTCTTCAATCACAGTTAGAGCTATATCTTCGGACATACCAATGTACTGATGTTCGTTTGACAGACATATAGATTCAATAGACATGGCTATATGTTTGTCCCGGCGTCTCAAGTCGAGTAGGTAGTTTCTTGCAGTTATCTTACATAGTGCCTCAAAAGAATTAATCGGAGGTACAAGATCTTGCTCGGCTTTCCAGGCGTAGTAGAGAACACGTGCAAGTGTTTCGTCGCGTACATCTTCTACGAGTTGCTTCTCACTACCAAACCAGTGTGGGATGTTATACTTGCTAAGGCAATTATTAATATACGCAGTAAGCACAACACTGAAAGCTTTCCACTCTGCTTCTGTCTTTGGTATAGATTTTTGTGACGGAGAAGCGGCAGATACCATAGTATTTTTGCTCATGTAGAGTACCTCCTATATATCTAAGCTTAAGAAATCTAGGAAAGTTTACAAAGCACGCACTGCGTCTGACTCGTCCATTAGACAAAACAAGAAGTTTAATGAGGTTTTCTGATAGTAGAATAAAAATATTTTTAAAAATCTTAGAATATATTCTAAGATAGAGGCTTATTGTTAGAAATATAACATCTTCTTATGTTATAGTCAATAGTTAATTAAAAGAATTAAGAAGATAATTAAAGGGCAATTAGAAATAATGAGGTTTTCTAATATAAAAACAATAAATATTGTGACCAAATTTATTGTTTGAACGTTTATGAAGATAGATGTTCTCTCGTGTAGTGAATTAGTAAAGATTGTTTTGTTACGTCTGATTAAAGAATATATACTAGCTAAGATGTCCCTTTTGTGTACAATAGAGCTTAAGTATGATATGATTGCCTCTATACAGAAAACTTGGGGTTTTTGCGTACATTTCTTTAGGAGCGCGTGATGGAAGAGCGAAACACGTATAGCATAATTAAATATTTTGAAGAAAGAAGCGCACTACAACGTGTGCATGATGATATTATACGTGCTCGTGAAGAAGCTACCGTTACTATAGGGCGTGCAGCTCAACTATTCGGTTTCAGTGAGAGTCAATTACGTGATTGGGAAAACAGAGGTTTTCTAAAGCCGAGACGCTCAAAAGATGATCGGGGACAGAGATTATATACTCTTACTGATTTAGACAAGTTAGCACTTTTCAAAGAACTTATGACGAATGGTGGGTATGCGGTTGGCAGCATTCCGTTGAATATTGACGAAATATGGGCTTCTGTCAATGTCACCATTGAGAAACAAGTTCAAGAAATAGATGGTCATAACGGTTTCCACGTACAGGGCGTCGAAGAACATTCAATAGATTTTCTTGTAGAGGAAGCAAACAAGGGAGAACGCTGGCAATACTTTATATCACAAATGCTCCGAAAAGTTGTAAGTTTGATCTGTGAAGATGTGCCTGATACGGTTGCAGGAGTTGTACTACCACTCGAAAGTGCCAATCATGCTGCAAGAGATTTAGAGCCAGACAAAATAGATAAGCTTGGGGAGTGTATTCTATGCTGGCGAGATCAGAATAATACGTTTCTTACCTTTTATACTAAAAATCCTCATTTTGACTATCCCAGTGACTTTAGAGTGCGTGGCCTTCGTTCTATTGATGAGGAAGAGCCGAAGGATTCTACGTATGTAGTATTACAGCGCAATGCAGCGGAGGTTTCTCTTTCGCTAAACACGGTTGAAACTATACGTCATCTCCTCATGTCAATTCGTGAAGATAGAGAAACGTGGTTGCCATACTTTAAAAGTACAGGACAAGGTACTGTCTATCCAACCACAGCGTTTAGTAATGCAAACAATGCTGTATCTATGCTCAAGTTTCTCGCCG
>CAXTUE010000328.1:4562-5923 GCA_964247355.1 uncultured Ktedonobacteraceae bacterium
ATACGCATTGGTGGGAAAAAAAGTGCCGAAAAGGATTGCTGGAAATTCTGCTGCATACTTCTACCCAATAATTCGCTTCTTCCTTTCCAGCAACGTAACCTCTATGTTCTAGCGCAAAGCGTTAAATCGCCTCATGTAATAAACAAGACTGTTGTCTCTACTGACACACCCATTTTAAGTTTAAGCTTACGAGCATTCCAAAGTGGAAATGTGATCTATCGTTCTCATGTGTCAATAGAAGATAAATCTATTGTCTATCGTGAGCAAGAGTCACCGGTGCAATCAGCCATTGCTTTTCCAATTGGTGGAGAGACCAGTGCTCCACTTGGTGTCCTTTACATCGTATCCGAAGATTCGAATGCTTTTTCTTTTACGCAACGACGTGTTTTAAGAATGCTTACACGAATAATAGAAGAGTTCTTAGCCGAAATGCTGCTTCGACAGAAGGGTGATGAGGGGTTACGAGATGTCGTCAAGAGACCTAGTGTCGTCAACGAAGTGCTGCAAGATGTTCATTCCGAAAATAGGTTTGTTAGAGATGTAGAAGCTCTACTGCAACGTATCAGAGAAACAGATTCCTCCGAAGTTCAAGGCCAAACCTCATTTATATCTATTGATATGGATCGGCAAAGTCAGTATACAAGAATTTATGGTGATCAGTTCTCTACTAATCTAAGTAAAGAACTAGGCATACGCATCAGAAATCAGATGGGATTGTTACTAGGTAAGCAAACGGATTATCAGATTTATCACATCTATGCCGACCGTTTTTTCTTGTTGCTAAATGGGAAGACGTTAGACGTGGCAAGGGAGTACGCTGAGAAGTTGCAAGAAGCACTCCAACGAAACTACTATGTTTCCGTCATGCCCCCTTCGTATGAACTGCCTAGCAAAGAAAAAGTGGAAATTAAGGATGTCACTGTGCGGTTAGGTGTCACCTCATACAAACATGAGAAATTGCATGAGGTACTACAACGTTACCCAGAAGAAACACAAATTGTAGATATGACCTTCAGCATCTCATACTTTCTCGAAGAGGCACTTAATATAGGCAAGCAGGAAGGCGAAGGAAGCATTGTCTCCTGGCATCCTGCCGATAGGGATAATGCACATGGACGTTTAGCCGTCTGGCGTCGAAAATCGTAACACATTTTACTAGATCAGATAGGTTCTGGTCTATATGAGTTACTCTCTAAAAATTTGTCCGTTATTCATGTATAGCTCGTATAATTTGTATTGTAGCTTATTTGTGTATGTGCAACATCCCCAATTATAGAGTGAGGAGTGCGCAGGATGGAAAGTACTTTTTATGAGGGTAATAGTTTTTATAGTGGGCTTACCAGGAAGCGGTAAATCAACTG
>CAXTUE010000329.1:0-5913 GCA_964247355.1 uncultured Ktedonobacteraceae bacterium
ATCACGTCCGTTTGCTGGTGTGTCTGCCGGGGTGAGAGACCAAAGACGGACGTGATGAATGCGGTCCCTACAAAAAGTCATTAGATCAAAATTGATGTTACACATGTATCCAGTAGCGCAATTTCTTGACTGCCGACCCATCGACATGTACCGCGTTCTCGAATTGGCCGCCATTGTGTTCAATAATTTTTTTGGAGCCAATATTATTTTCGTCGCAGGTGACGAGCACATTATGTATTCCTGCCGCCCTCGCTTTTTCCAGGCCGAGGTGCAGCATGTAGGTGCCATAGCCTTGTTTACGGGGCGATGGACGCACTTCATAACCGATATGACCACCGAATTTCAGTAGGTCCGGGTCGAGCTTGTAGCGCAGGTTAAGTCGCCCTACAAACTCCCCGTTGTCAATGAGCCAGAAATCAGCGTTGGGGACGCGCCCCAACACGAGTTTTGTGGGGTCTCGCTGGTCTAAAGAGCGTTGTACGAAGGCGGCAAAGTTTTCGGACAAAAAACGAATATTGTCGTCAAGACGTTTCCCTTCACCCTGTAGTTCGCGCACCGCCGCGAGATAGCTGTCTTTATACTTGACCGCAGGCTCTGTAAGAAAACACATAGCTGGCTACCCTTCTCTTTTTATTACTTACTTGTGAAAGAATTTTATCACGAAGGGGACCACATTGTTGTAGATAGCGGGCAAGTCGCCAATAAAGGTGATAAATCAGACCCGTACAGCTTGGCATTGGATTGCGCGTAGCAAGCTTACACCGAAATCGGATTGTATTGGTAAGGGTGTACCGAGCATCTCCTGTTGACCCTCTGCGGTTGTGAGTGCCCACTGCACCTCTGCATTAATGTGACGCTTTGGTAATCCATGACTCTGCAAATGTTGCAGTACACGAGCGGCAACCGCGCTGATAATGGGTGTCGCAAACGAGGTTCCTGACCAGTAGGCCCATGCATGCTTGTTTGGTGCAGTATACGAATCTGGCAAAGGGGGTATGGACGGCTTTGGTGCTTCAAGTGCTGGATATGTTGAAGCACTGTAGAGACCGATAAAGGCATCGACCTCTCCTCTATCTATATCAGCTTTTGTCGGAATGCTGCCACCATAGGTCGCGATACCGTTATGCTGCGGTGCGAGTTGTGGGTAGTTGCTGTACAGAGCCATTTCGCCCTGTCGGTCTACCGCACCTACCGACAAAACTTCTGGAAACGCGGCTGGATACCGTGGTCCGATGCGTCCTGGCATGTCAATGCTGTTGGAATCATTGCCAGCAGAGGCGACCAGTACGGCCCCACTTGCAGCTAACGCTTGAATAGCAACATGTAGCTGACTGCGCAACAGCTTCGCCTCGTTCATCATTTGTACATGCATCTCTGGATCACAATGAACACTATCGCCGAACCAGTTCATAAACATATCTTCGTCCGAGGGCGTCATGACGAGACTCATATTGACGACAACAGGCTGATCAATCAGGTCCCCATGTAACATACGTTGGTGTATTTCCTCAAGCGTCGCGACGAGCGTACCTGTATCGCCAACGCCGTAATCGTTTAGCACACGGATATATTCGATGTTCGCATCAGGGACAAGACTTTCAATAATGCCTGTTACGAATAGTCCATGATCGGGCATAGAGAAGCCATAGCGCTTCCCATGAATATCACGCCCTGTAACAAGTTTGTCTTCGGCATCATTGTTCAATGCAGCCGGTAGTGTCGAATACGAGAAATCAACATGTGGCGCGCTTGAAAGGTTTGTCTCGTCGTTGATTCTATTGAGTAGCGCATTACTGCCTCCTGCATCGCTAGCTGCCTCGGAGACGACGTTGGATGTCTGGGCGGTAGCACCGTCTGGAATGAGTGGCATGGAGTCAAGCACGAACACCGTCACGTCTTTCCCCGTTGCTTGTCCAGCAGGGCTAGAAGCAGCAATATCTGGCAGTGAAATGGGCCACCTACCAGTGTCAGAGGCACAGGAGGAGCTTTCCGGTACAGGAAATGGTGGGAAGACAGGACAGCCGTGTACAAAACAACTTGCTCCACCTACCCAATTGGGAGCAGCCGCGACCAGAGGAACACTGACTTCCTGGCGCAACCTTTCCATGCTCTTATTGATTAAGTTGACAACCTGCTTTACCTTTGAGTCATCACTTTTGATGTCCGCCATCATCGCATCTTGCCAGTGATGTCCTGTATCTATAGAGCCAATGGTGAAGTAGCTTACGATGGTTGTGCCTTTGCCGGATGCGGCAGGAAACACGTATTGACCAGTTCCAGGGGCTTGTTGACCTCTAAGGATAGGACGATGATACCGGTGTAGTGGCTCAACCGGCTGTAGGTTCAAGCCACGTATATTGAGAAAATCATTTAAACCCGTCAAATTCAGTGGATCAGCATCTTTGTCGAACGTGATTTCTGTTGGGGACTTTTCAGTGTGGAATGTGAGTGCAACCTGATCGTCTAACCAGTAGACGACAGAATAGTTCCACCAAGGCACTTCTTTTTTAGGCATTTTTCCTCCCGGCTAGAAAAAGAGTATTTCAATATCCCTATTTCTCTAGTGAGACGATGCGAGCCATCAATTTTGGCAGGTGCATTTAGCGTCGAGAGTTCTTTGCGTTTTGTAAGGAGTCAACATTTCCAACAAGGCGAAACGCCGCCCAGAAATAAGGATGTGCATACTGCGGTGTCTGCTTCATAAGAGCGCATTGAGCATTTTGTAGTGCCTGGACTTTGCTCTCGCCTGCAAGAAGGTTGCGGTAAAAAAACTGCATGAGGATATTTGTTGCTGTATCCTCCACAGGCCATGAACTCATGACCAGCGAGGAAGTGCCAGCAGCTAAGAAAGCCCGGCCTAGACCAATCTGTTCGTCTCCACCCCCACTTAAGGACAGGCCAGTCTCGCAACCGCTTAACGTCACTAACTCACAACCCGCTAAATTCAAGCTAAATACGTCCAGTGCGTTGAGCTGTCCATCCGCGAGTAGAACAAAAGAGAAGTTGGGTGCGTCGAGTCTACTACGTCCATGTGTTGCAATATGGATGAGAGGGCTTCCCTGCGCTTCAGAGTATAAGTGCTTGATAGTTGCCTCTCGTTCAAGATAACAGCGTCCGTCTACCATTGCTGCCAGTGTCTTTGCCTCTTCGACAGCGCGTTGTAGTGAACCATTGCCTGAATAGCCAAAAATCAATGGCGATTGAGAAGACGTTTGTGTTCCTGTATCTTTCGAGGCATCGTGTCTTTCTTTTTGCGCTAACGAAGAGATAATGTTGCTCGCGGGAAGATAGCTTACTTGAACGCGCTCGACAAGGAAGGAAGTTCCATCGTACAAGGCATGAAAGGGTACGTTATGTAGTACACCATAGGGGACAACAGTGATATGCTTGTATGCCTTGATACTATCTTCAATGGGTCTCACTAGGAGTGTGTACAGCTTTTGTAGTAAGCGTAAGATTGCTTGCTGTGGAGGATGCTGTGTATCTGCCCATCCTTGCGGCTCAAGGTGAGCCGGTAACAACAAGAGTAGTCGCTCTAAAGTCGCTCTCTCAAGAGAAATTTCCCGGCACGATAGACCTTCTGAGGTTATGAGAAATACAACAAGCTGCTCCTGCGAGAGAAAGTAAGAGAGCACAACTTGGGAAGATGTAAGCTGTTGACATATCTGTCTAAGACGAGTTTGTCGGTTCGGCTTTTTGGATGCCTTCCGGGTAGATGAGAATGGTACCTGTTGCTCAAGTTCATACAGGTGAACACGTTCAAACAACTCGCCTATCTTTATTTCACAGCGTTTTAGCGCGCCTTGAATGACATCTTTATTGATAAAAGATGCTAATGTGTCAGTGTATGAAGCCAATTGTTGACTGTACTTACGGTACTCCTGTTGCCACTCCTCAAGTTCTTGTTGCGCGCGAAGTACTGCTGTCTTCTTTGCTTGAGACGGCTCATTGTATACTTGTCGTCTTTCCTCTTTGCCCGGAGTGCTTTGTTTTGTTAGATACTGCTGCAGCACGATGGACCGTACCTGCTCAAGATATCCAAATGCATCTGTTACCTGTCTCTGTTGAAGAAGTAAGGAAATCATATCTTCATAAACTAACCAGACCGTCTTTAGAAATGCTGGCGAGAGATCATGTGTAAGATTATTCAGAATACGTTCGATCTGGGCAATTGCTACTTGATAGCAACGCGTTGCCCTTTTTATATCACCCTGTAAAAGTGCAATTTGTCCCAGGAGATGCTGCCCTTTATAGACATACTCCTGTAAGTTATAGTGCCGTGCCTCATGTGTTGTTTTTTCGCAAAGGATTTTCGCTTCTTGCAGTATCTGCAATCCCTTCTCCTGAGTGCATTGAGAGTGAGAAGCGATTGTATATAAGGCTCTACTCATGACCAAACTAGCACGAATGGAGTGCTCGATGACGCCTTGTGCCTCAGAAAATTCTTTTACCCGCATTGCCTCATCAAAAGCACTTTCAGGAGAACCAAGCATGAGTTGTATCTCGGCGCGCTGCATCTTTATCATTGATGCATAGTGGTCAAAGCCGTTTTGCGTAAAGAGTTCTTCGGCTTCATCAAGTGTATGTAGTGCTTCCTTCGGGCGTCCAAAAGCTAGTAATGCTGTCGCGTACTCGCGTAACGCATCACCTGTATCAAGCGATATTCCGATGTCGCGATAGATACGCACGGCCTCTTTCGCTAGTACGCATGCTTCTTCGGCTCTGTCTAGCTTGATAAGGCAGTCTACCAACCGCAATTTTAATTCGGCCAGCGACATGGGGCCATGAAACAGATTGTGCGCAAGCATGGTATCGAGTATCTGATAGTAGCGCGAGAGGGCAGAACCGTAATAACCCTGCATGTAGTCTAATTCTGCCAGGTGAACATCTACCTTTATTACCGCGCCTATTTCATGGAGTACCTCAAAGGTTGCCCGCGCTCGCGTTAAAAGGGTATAAGCATTTTCAAATTCACCAAGTAGATAATCAAGCAATGCTTCATTCGCCTCCGCCATAGCGATAGCGCGTTTAATGACAGTCTCATCCTGGTCAAGCAGACGTGGATAGATAGCTCGAATCTGTTGATAAATGGCACGTGCTTCGTGATAGCGTCCTTGTCTCCTATATATTGGTGCTATATTATGGTTTATAGCACATACCCAGTAGTGCTCATTATGCTTTATGAATACGTTACGAGCACGCTCTGCCTCTTGTAGGGCTTCGTCCAAGTGTCCTAGCCACATTTTTGCAGCTACCCCACTCATACGTGTCTTTGCCCAATACACCTCTTGCTGTAACTGTAAGAATATATTGCCCGCACTATCCGAGCAGGTTATAGCAGTTTGATAGTGTCCTAGCATTCTGAAGGCATTGCCTTTGGCAAGGAAGCCTAGCGCACACGACAGAGCACACTCTGTATATTCGCCAAAGAAGATAAGCAGATCACCTAGCTTGAGAGAAATTGAGGAATTCATATGCAATTGACGTAGAGCCTCTTCCTCAATCTGCTCGCTTACTTGTATATAGTCGCTTGCTGGTATACCCTGCGCACGTAAATATGCCTTACCTTCTTCAAGAGGTAAAGCACATAGATGCTGCAGAAATGTTTGTCGTTGCTCGATAGTTGCCATGCATTTTTCTAGGCTGTTGTCTTTTACGTGTTGCCGATATTGATACTTTCAATACTCAACTCAGCATCTGAAAGATGTACAAACATAGTATACACCCCAGGAGGAACAGCTTTAAAGACGATATTGCCAAGATCGTCGATCTGCGTGGATTGTAACGGTTGAGCGGCACGTCCGTTTTGCTGGCTCTGCTCTTCTGACCCCACCGGATGAGTGTAGAGATCGACAACGTAGCCCTCGAAGGCTTCGATATCCTGGTTTGGGTCGGCACTGGTAAAGAGGCCAA
>CAXTUE010000330.1:0-5913 GCA_964247355.1 uncultured Ktedonobacteraceae bacterium
GATTGCCACCACGGACGTGATGAATGCGGTCCCTACCTCAGATGTATCCGCAGTATTTCGTTAAAATGCATAATCGGTCTCTACAACAGGTGACAGAAGTATACTAATTTCCATACGTAACGACAAGCGGTGCTGGTTTCATCGCTAGCACTTCTGCGGGCGTCATAAGCCGAGTTTTTGCCTCTATGTGATAGAACAGTTTGAAGCCTCCATACTGGAAGTTAGCGTAGCGAATCATGTCCTCTTGCACCCAGTTTTTATATTGTTGTATTTTGTCGTTGATGTCGCCAACATAGCCACCAACACTATCAACGTGAATAACAACGTCTACGCGCGTATCGAGTTGCAAATTGCGTTTATCGGCGATCTCAGCCTGCCCCGCATCAGTTGGATTAGCGGTATAGTCGCCACTCGGTCGATACTCATGGATAATCAAAATTTTGCGTGGTACATGATATTTCATAGGAATGTCACCGACAGCTTGAATGATGGGATTCAAATCTGAGGCACGCACATTGCTGAGGTTTGTGCCTGGAATGCCATCTCTGCGTGGAAACATCCATTCAGGGTCTATTGCCATATGTACAAAGGTATACTTCTCTAAATAGGGTAGAAAGAAATTGACTTCGGGCATGACGGGAGCCTGACCGAAGTTTAGGTCTAAAAATAAGAGCAAGTTATGCGTTTCACAAAAATCAATATATGCTTGGATAGTATCTGCATCGACGTGATGGCTATAGTTGTGGCTTGGACCTGGATCACCGTCGGGAACACTTACGACTAGATCAACGCCCAGTTGTACCGGATGGGCTGGATCGAGCTGTTGATAGGCGGCACCCTGTTGAGTTAGCTTATTAAGCATTGCATCGCTTAATTCAAATGCTGGCCCTGTTGGTTCGGCACCTGGCACAGCATAAAACGCAATAACCCGGTGTGAAGGCAGGATTGCGCCAACGCTGGGGTCAAACACAGGTGTTAAAGTTGGCGTCGGGGCAGACGTTGCGAGCGCATGAGGCTTTGTTGAGCCAGGAGTGGACGAGGATGCTCCACTAGATACAAGACTCGTCCTAGTCATAGTGATGCCTACTACAATCAGTATAGCTGATAAAGCCAGGAGTACCGAGGTGATAGTTAGTGCGATTTTCTGTCGTCTCGTTTGATTTTTGGGTTTTTGCATATCATGAACTATAGTTTCTTGTGAAGGACTTTGCATATATTTGTACCTTAGCTAGTAAAACGATGAAAGAGATTGATTACAAAATCTATAGGTATGAGACATAATTATAGTGACGCTATTTCGCTATCATATATTTCATAATTCGGGAATGCTGTCAAAACATCCCCATTTTGGGCTATTATCAGTATAGAGCAAGCGCAAAAACTTCTTATTTACTCAACCATAGATCGGGTAAAGAACGGCGTACCCGGCTAAGCCATGTGGGAAGTAAAGAGGCCCAGGCGAGATTTTCCAGGATATTGTCTATAAGTGGAGCTTCAAGTTCTTCTTGCTCATAAAACAGAGCTTCAAGCGGGCCATTGATTGTAGCAATAGGAGCAACCAGCATGAGTGCATCCGCGAGAAGTTCGACCTCCCCAGGAATGGGTGGACATACTTCAGCATAGGCCTGTAGAAAGCGACGGGCGCGTTCCGGGTCGAGACCGCGTTTGACAAGTGGTTGTGTTTCGCCACTACCAGCGATCCACGATAATGCGCTGAAGTGAAAAAGTCCATTTGCGACCTCAAACAGACGTTTTTCCCAGCGCGATGCTTCTAAGCCGGTGACGGAGATGACGCCGAACGAGCCAAAGCGGAGATTGAGAGCGTGATAATCGCCGTGAATATGGAACGCTGGCAAATTTTTTCCTGTGCCTATGGACATCATTGCGGAGGGTAGAACGGCCTCCCACTGGTCAACCCAGTTCGAGAGTGCTGCGGCTATGGCTTGCAGTTCGCTTGCGTCGGCTCTTGCACGCGCGAGATTGAGGTTGCTTTGCACAAGACTCCCCATTTGTACTTCGGATGGCCAACGATGTACCGGTCCAGTATAGCGCGACGAAGCTTGATGAATGCGTCCAAGCATGTTGCCAGCAAAGGAGGTCCATTCAAGGGAGCGAGGGTCGGCAGTGCCAAATAGCTCGCCGCTTGCCCATTGCTGCACCTCGAATGCCTCTCCGTCGCTCACAACGAATGGCTCGCCCTGTGGTGTATGTAGTAATGGTGGCACAGGTATACCGGCGTGTTGCAGGTAGCGTTGGAAGTCGTAGCGGTGACTCAAGTCCTCATCGAGCAAACCTTCCGGTCGCTCGCGCAAAATATACCTTTGCTCATCAATCTCAATCAATAGGCTAAGTGCTTGCGATGAGAAATCGTCTGCTGGTCCTAAATTCTTCCATTCACGTACACCAAAAGCATGCATGACCGTGTTAAGATTCAACAGGTCTTGCTCTTGTTCAGGGTCATGCATCGTCATAGAAATCTACAATTCTACCGGCAAGTCGGAACGCTTGCCCCATTCGTTCCAAGAACCATCGTAATTTGTCAATTGAGGATAACCCAGCATGGCGAGTGTGAACAGGACGGTAGTCGCCGCAACACCACCATTGCAATAGGCGACAACTTGTTTTTGCTGTGACACACCAGCATCGCTGAATATGCGCTGCAGTTCTTCGTTGCTACGAAACGTGCCTGTTGTGGTATCTATAAGCTCTTCACGTGGAAGACTGAGTGCTCCTGGAATGTGGCCAGCTCTGCTTTTCCCTCGTACCACCGCTCCTGTATACTGACCCGTGTCTCGTGCGTCAACCAGAGTGACATCTTCTCGTTCGAGAAAGTTCAGCATGTCTTCTGCTGTCGCACGTAACTGAGGCTGTATTTCAGGGGTAAATGTTGTCGGCTCGTATGCTGGAACAACAGTATCGAGTGGTAATTGCTCACGTTGCCATTTAGGAAGACCGCCATTCAGGATAACGACCTCCTTATGCCCGTAATAGTTGAGTGCCCACCACAGTCGTGTCGCGAATTGTGAGGCCGGATGCGAGTCATAGGCGATCACCAGATGTTGATCGCCTATCCCTAGCTGTCCCATCACCTCCGCAAAGCGTTCCGCAAGCGCGACTTGCGCCTCTACGTCGTCGTCAGGATTCACGATATCGCTGGTCCAATTGATGTAGAGTGCACCAGGGATGTGTCCTTGCAGATACTCGTCACGCGCACCCTCGTAAAGAGCATCTGGTACTCCATCTTTGACGACGTTACGTACATAGCCACGCATATCAACAACGCGTAGATGAGGATCGTTGAGATGTTCTGCAAGCCATGTTGTTTCAACGAGAAAGCGGTTGCGATCCGATGACATAGTTCAATCCTTCTTGTCTGTTATGAGAAGAGACCAGCAGCATCAGGGTTATCGGTATGTACAAAGTGTGCGGGCGAGCCAAACACTGTCATTGGTGTAACCTTGACGACGCTCATCGAAGCGTTTGGCGTCTGAGTCGTAATATAGCGTTGCACTGTCAGTCCTACTGGACGTGCAAGTACAAGTGCTGCTGTAGATGCTGTGATGACGTTATTCGCATTGCCAAAGGGACGGCGCATGCGGGCAACGGTCATTGCGGACAAACCCGTTAATATACCAGCTACAGCGAGATTTGTACCGCAGCGTGGGTTAATCGCGAGGTCGGGATCGGTCGTGCGTAACACGTTCAGGGCTTCTCGTGCGACGGGGAGAATTTCTGCGGTTGTGACCTCACCGAAGATGAAGAAACCGAGTGCCGTAGAGACACCGGAGAGGCGTACATCAAGCTTTTTCTCAAGCATCACAATCGTGGCATGCTCAAGTGCATGATTTTGCTTGACTGCACCGCCGAGCAGCATTTGTTGTGCTACAGCAACAGCAGGATTAATAGAACTCATTGAAACATCCTTCCTTATCTAACTAGATAGCGAATTATCGCTCTATTTTAATGTTATAAAGGGTATACGAAATCAAGCACCATAAGTTATGTTAAATGTAACCACTTCGTCACCAAAGTTGATCACATCGCCATCATTGAGAACCACTGGTTGTACAATACGCATACCGTTTAGCAGGGTCCCATTCGCGCTACCTAAGTCTTCCAGAAACCAACGACCACTATCAAACCAGAGACGCGCATGCTTGCGCGATACAGTGCGACCGACAATAATTAAATCATTGCCGTTGGTGCGCCCAATTGTTGTAACAACCTGGTGAAAGCGATAGGATCGACTACCCCCGCTTTGCATAGTTAAACGAGCGAGCAGAAAGCGACCGTTTGGACCGCGAAAATGGTCTGCACTTGCCAGTTTATCTGACAACTCGTAACCACAGGCAACACAATACACCTGTGAACTATCGCTTAGTGCCCCACAGCGAAAGCATACCAGTTGCACCTTTTGAGGTAGATTGTTATATCCTGGATTGCTTGGCTTACTACTCCGTCCGTTTGCGTTTGGTAATTGGCCTGATGGTACGCCCTGTGGTTCCGCAAAGGGGCCGGAGGGAGCCATACCAAAGCGCATGCGTGGCATTGAGAGGTGCGCAATGTCTAACGCTTGAGTAAGTGCGTCGATCACTGCGTCAGCCGATTGATAGCGTTCGTGTGCATTTTTCGCCGTCATCTGTAGTACGACCTGCGCGATAGGAGGAGGTACACCCTCAGTGAGCAAGCGATCGGCAGGAATTGGTTCGTGAATGTGTTTCAGCGTAATCGACAATGGGCTATCGGCGGTAAAGGGGACGCGACCGGTCAAACAGTGAAATAAAACAATGCCGAGCGAGTAGATATCGCTACGTCTATCAACACCCTGTCCCGTTCCCTGTTCGGGCGACATGTATTGTGGCGTACCAATACCAGTGCCGACTCGTGTAAGGTTCGTGGTGCCTTCAAGAATTTTAGCAATGCCAAAGTCGGAAAGCAGCAGATGTCCATCTTTGCGTAGCAGCATGTTAGCGGGCTTGACATCGCGGTGGATAATGCCATTGCGGTGCGCACAATCGAGTCCTTCAGCCGCCTGAATGATGTATCCCACTGCTTCAGGAACAGGTAGAGCGCGTTTGAGACGGTCTTTCAGTGTGCCGCCCTCGACATACTCCATGACGATATAGGTCAGATTGCTTTCTTCCTCTGAGCTAAAGTCGTGAATTTGTACGATATTCGGGTGCGTCAACTTGGCGACAGAACGTGCCTCTTGTACGAAGCGTTTCACAAACACCTGATCGCGAGCGTGGTGTGGCGGTAAGACTTTGATTGCTACATAGCGGTCAAGCGTCGGTTGGTATGCCTTGAAGACGGTCGCCATTCCTCCGGCGCCGATACGCTCTACAACGCGGAACTGGCCCAATGACCGACCGACAAGCGAACTCATATCATCGTTTGCCTGTCGTGGATTCCTATTTTCCGGTTGCATCACCATGAAGACCCCATTTTGCTTTCCCTCTGAGAGTTTGTGTTACCTTGATTATAGCATGGCTCGTAAAGACTCTGTTTGCATGCAATACCCTTTACTGATGAAAGCCGCATCCTCTTCTATAAAGACGCATAGGAGTTCGTCAACATCAAATTCCTTGCTTTTATACAAGGTATAGCGATGATGAGAAGGACAAAAACAGGTAGTGCCTCGTTAGAGCACTACCTGTTTTTGCAAGCGCATATGATTCATGACTTTACAGCTATGTATTTGTGGTAATGTTAGGTCAACATAAATATGATGCCCAGTCCTAACTGTGCGAAGTTTATCAAGCCGTGTAAAATCATGCCAGCCCAGAGGCTGCGGGTACGTTGATATACAATAGCCAATGCAAAGCCAGTTATGGCCTGATTAGAGATGACTGAACACAGTAGGAAAAGTGGAGTAGTGTTAGGACTACCGAGCCGCGTAGGCAAGTGTATCTG
>CAXTUE010000331.1:0-2870 GCA_964247355.1 uncultured Ktedonobacteraceae bacterium
GATATCGTTTGTTTTCTTTTTTCCTGATCCAAATCACGTTCTATATGGCGGCATGGCGGCGGCCATGGGGCTTATCTGGTCAATTATCGTTGTACTACGTATCTCACGCATCGTGCGTATGAGTCGTGAAGGACGTATATACAAATAATACTTTGTGTACGTGTCATATGTGATAGCAATAACAATGTAGGATAACACAGGCTGAGAAATACAGTAGAGGATTTTATGGCTACAGAATCAGATACAGGCTTACGAGCCGGAAATGTTGCGGACGAGCAAGAGGGTGTAAAGTCACAAGAGATGTTGCTCAACATGGGACCGCAACATCCCAGCACGCACGGCGTATTGCGTCTCGTACTGTCGCTTGAAGGTGAAACGGTCACTGATTGCACTCCGGTCATTGGCTACCTTCATCGTGGTATCGAAAAAATCCTGGAGAATCGTCCAGTGATGGGCGGCATTCGCTACATGGATAACGCGGACTATTTGTCGCCCATGCTCAACGAAATCGCCTATGCTGGCGCGGTCGAACAAGAGATGGGTATCGAGGCTCCACGACGCGCACAATACATTCGTTTGCTCGTTGGCGAGATGCAGCGTATTGCCAGTCATCTTGTCGCTGTTGGTACCTACCTGCTCGACCTTGGCGCGTTTACACCCGTCATTTATGCCTTCCGTGACCGTGAAGGCATTATGGGGCTTTTTGAGGCACTGGCAGGGAGTCGCTTCAACGTGAACTACCAGCGTGTCGGCGGCGTCCTTCACGACTTTCCTAAGAACTGGTTAAGCGAATGTTCAGCCTTTCTCGATCAGCTAGAAAAGAACATGGCTGAGTTCAAGCAACTCGTGACAGGCAACGAAATCTTTATGTCGCGCACACAGGGCGTTGGTTATATCGACCAGCAGCAGGCTATCGCGTATGGGTTAACAGGACCAATGTTACGTGCAAGCGGCGTGAATTGGGATACACGCGTGAATCGACCATACATGGCGTATCGTGAAGTTCCTGTCAACGTACAGGTACGTCAAGAGGGCGATTGCTATGCGCGCTATCAGGTGAAGATGCAGGAGATCGACGAGAGTATTCGCCTGTGCCGTGTCGCCATCGACAAAATGCCCGGCGGTCCAATTGGAGTACGCACTCCTATCGCACTTCGTCCTCAACGTGGCGAGACCTACTTCGCAATTGAAAGTAGTAAGGGCGAATTGGGCGTCTACTTTATCAGTGACGGCAGTGAGTATCCGTGGCGCGCAAAACTTCGCGGTCCATCGTTTGTCAATTTGCAGATATTGCCAGAGTTGCTGCGCGGCCATAAGATGGGCGATGTTGTGGCAATCATCGGAAGTTTAGACCTCGTTCTAGGTGAAGTTGATAGATAGATCATACTTTAACTTATAGGACAGGTATAGCATGCTGTACCTGTTCTCTTATCTCTCTTTTGGAGTTATCTATGCATACAATTTTGATTGCAGATGACATAGGGACGCAACTGCTACATGGCATCATTTCATGGGATTTCTTGCAGTTTATTGTGGCCTTAGCATCTATCTTTGGCTTTGTCTTGACCAGTGCCGCCATTCTCGTGTTTGCCGAGCGAAAAGTTATGGCCTGGATGCAAGATCGTTTTGGACCGATGCATACCGGTCCTCACGGCCTCCTACAATCGGTTGCCGACGTTGGGAAATTGCTACTAAAAGAAGACATTCATGGCTCGGTCACAGACAAAGCGGTTTTCTTACTGGCTCCCTCCGTCTTCATCGCTCCTGTGATAGCCGCCTTTGCCGTGTTGCCGCTTTCTCCATACGTTGGCCTTCCAGGAACGGCACTCGCAACTGGTCTCGTCTATCTCGTAGCAATGAGTTCCATCGACGTAATCGGCGTCATTATGGCTGGCTGGGGTTCCAACAGCAAATATTCCCTTATCGGTGGTCTGCGCGCAGCCGCACAAATGATCTCGTATGAATTGCCACTTATCCTGGCCCTCGTTGGCGTGGTCATGTTTACAAGTATTCTCTCAAAGAATGATGGTATTGGCACAATCTCTATTCGCGAAATTATGAATTTCCAGAATGTCTGGCATAGAACTGGCATTCCCGTACTCGATTTTTTCTTCGATGGATTTACACCGTGGTCATGGTTCTTCTTGTTTCAGCCATTGATGGTGGTCATCTACTATGTATGTGGATTGGCAGAGACGAACCGTCCTCCATTTGACTTTCCAGAGGCTGAGTCAGAGTTGGTAGCAGGGTACCTGACAGAATACAGTGGTATGCGTTGGGCCATGTTCTTCCTCGGTGAATACGGCAATATGACGATTGTTTCGTCGATCACCGCGTTTCTCTTCCTCGGTGGCTACGGTGGTCCGGGCGTCAACTACTTGACGGGCCTCAATAACGGCTGGTTTGGACTCCTGGGAAATATACTTGCGCTTGGTTACTTCATCTTTAAAGTATACGCAATATGCTTCATCTTTATCTGGATTCGTAGTACGCTCCCGCGCCTGCGTCCCGATCAGTTGATGCAATTCGCGTGGTTGCTTCTCATTCCATTCACACTGGGAAATATCGTTGTCACAGCACTCCTGTACCTCATCATCAGTAGTATTGGCTTGCCCACGTGGGTATTCCTCGTCGCGGTAGCCTCCGTGAACTGGGCCGCGCTGTTCTTCTTTATACAGCTCGTACAGCGTGTCACAGTTTCTTCGGCGCGACGCGCACAGGCACCTTCAATCCGTGCCCGCCAACGCGCTGCATCGGTTCCATCCGCAGCATTACCACTGCGCGATGCCGTGCCAGCGCGCGTTGCCCTACCGCAGGGTGGAAGTGCCGCTGCAGTTACTGTCGATAGAAAATAGTGTTTAGCGGCAAAA
>CAXTUE010000331.1:2880-4868 GCA_964247355.1 uncultured Ktedonobacteraceae bacterium
TTTTTACTCTAAAAACTCCTTGTGGTTTTGTTTTAAAAATTTCTTTTTATTTTTTCCGCTAAACACACTAGATAAACCACCCTATTTTTTCCCTCTACCCTTGACTTCACTAGTTAGGCCGTGCTAATATCCGAGTAGACAAGTATGGTATAAAATATTTTCCCTGATTCAACACGCGTTCCACTTCTATGAAAGAGGTATTTGTATGGTTCAAGCTTCTTCACGCAATATCGCGAAACTCGTCTTTCGCATATTCCTGGCGATAGCTGCACTGGTTATCGTCTCTGTCTTTGTGTGGCAAGGCATTACTGCGTCCGGTGCGCCAGACCCCACGCTTCCACACACGGATACGAGAGCAGCAGTTATCAATACAGGCATACTGGTCTTTCGTGAAGGCTTAGAGTGCATACTGGTCATTTCTGCGGTCGTGGCGAGCATGATGGGGTCTAACCAGAAGTACCGCCGCCCTATCGCTATCGGTGTTGCAGTTGGCTTTGTGGCGACAATTGCGACATGGTTTGTTGCTGTCGGTATTGTCAACGATTTATCACAGAACATTTCCGCACTTCAAGTACAGGCGGCAACAGGATTGCTTGCCGTGATCGTGCTGCTCACCGTCATGAACTGGTTCTTCCACAAAATCTACTGGACCGGCTGGATTTCTTTGCACAATCGTAAGAAGAAAGAACTGCTGAAAAGCTCGAACAACTCAGCAGCTTCTGCCGCGAAAGTGTTGTGGGGCCTTGTTTTTCTCGGCTTTACCTCCTTCTATCGCGAAGGCGTTGAGGTCGTGCTCTTCCTGCAAAGCTTCCGTTTGCGTTTAGGTTCGACGGTTGTCCTGGAAGGCGTAATCGTAGGACTTATTCTCACGGGTCTCGTGGCTATTCTGAACTTCGTAGCCCATCGTCGCTTGCCTTACAAGAAGATGCTGATTGTAACAGGTGTAATGCTCGGCGCAGTGTTGCTCATCATGGTTGGCGAGCAAGGTCAAGAGATGCAACTGGCCCACTGGATTCCAACGACGCCTATTCCTCAGTTACAGTGGATTCCGTCCTGGATGGGTCTCTGGTTCTCAGTCTATCCAACTGTCGAAACGCTAGGGTTGCAAGCACTCGCGGCTGTTGCTGTTATCGGCTCTTACTTCCTGGCAACTAGCCAACATGTCTGGGCACCTAAACGCCGTGGTGAGACGCCCGCAAAGATTGCAGAAGAGGCTCCAAAAGAACCAGTCAATGTTTAGGTTATAGAGCATAAAAAAGCAGGAAACATACTGTGAACACAGCTTTCAGTATGTTTCCTGCTTTTTTATGCTGTGAAAAGAGTATTGCTTTTGTCATGCAAATTGGGTATGCTTTGAAGACGCCAGTTCTACCTTAATATGTTCGTAAAAAACTCACCAACTTTGTGACGAAACCCTGGCAAAAGTGCTGTCTCTAGCACATCGTTCTCTGTAAGTGTCCTATCGAGTGTCAACGCAGCATTTTCGCGCATATATACCTCGACTCGGCGTTCCTGCCAGTTCACAATCCAGTACTCTTCCGCACCACGACGCGAATAGAGTTTGCGCTTGGTTTCACGGTCTCGACGCCTATTCTCTGAACCAGGGGACAGAATTTCAATGACCAGTTCGGGGCAGGAATGAAATTTTCCGTCGGGAAGTAATGCAGAAGCATAACGCTCATCACTAATCCAAACTACATCTGGTACCACTGCATTATCATTTGTAAAGATAACGCCTGGAGTACTAACCACATAACCTTTTTGTGATTGAAGGCTCCATAAGTCCAGGAAAGACGCTATTCTCGTTCCCACCAGTTGGTGCTGTATATCAGGTTGTTTTGACACGTACAGCTCTCCATCAATAACTTCATACAGACTCCCGTCGTCTGGTAAAAGCTCCACGTCATCTACTGTCCAGCGTAATGTTTCCATAGGTCTTTTCTCTCTGATCTAGCATCGACGTTTTCCACCTCTACGGCAGTGAATTT
>CAXTUE010000331.1:4883-5911 GCA_964247355.1 uncultured Ktedonobacteraceae bacterium
ATAACGGCCCTTTCTCTCTATCACGCTCGTTCAATCAGCTGGTGCGTCAGCCTTTACTCCGTTGAGTTCGGGGAGCATATGTGGAGGGCCAAGTTGCTCTATGGTGTAGCCCTGTGGATATTCGCGGTGTTTAGCGTGCTCGACATAGAGATAGGGCGTTGTGCGTGGTGGAAAGAAACGGAGCGCGAAGGCACGTGTTTTCAGGGTCATAGTGAGTAGAGTACGTAAAAGTTGCGGAGGTTGTGGAAAGCCAAAGGCGTTGAGCATTGCGTCATCGAGTAGCGCGTAGACAACGGGCCGAAATAGTTTGCTTATCGCTGGCGGTAGACCAAACCAACTTAGAAAGAGGTCGCGTGTCGCCTCTCCTACACGTTGATTGCTTTCGGCATAGCGGAAATGGTCATGTTCGTATTGAACGTTATAGTGCTCAAAGGCTTCAAACGTATCAGGAATGTTCTTGATGTTCATGCGCTTGCCAATCTCGCGCCAGAAATAGTAGGCGGCAAGCTTTTCCTTTTCGCACATTTTGCGCCAGCCGAAGCGGGCATTCCAGCGAATCGGCTCAAAGATAAAGGTCGAGAGCACATACAGGTAGTCTTCGTTGGAGATCGTAAAATGCTTGTGGATGCGATTCATGCGCTTCTGGGCCGCACGTCCACGTTCGCTATCATAGCCAAAGGCCGACATCTCGGCCACAATGAGAGACGTATCATCATATCGTTTTTGTGTACGATACGCGAACTCACCCGTCGCATCGAGCAAGCCTGAAATACTCGGCACACAATACGTACGATACAAGGCGATTTCGAGCGAGCGTATCTGGTCCCACGGAAATTCGTAGCAGCCAGTCAACTCATAAATCTCTACAGAGTCCTTCTGCGGGTCAAGCTGCTGAATACGATGCAAAATGTCGTAACGTCCCATGATATTATCCTTCCTTCCATAGAGACCACATTCATCACGTCCTCATTGGTCATATGAGCCGTTGTAGGGATCGCATTCATCACGTCCGTCGTGGTGTATTACAT
>CAXTUE010000332.1:0-4481 GCA_964247355.1 uncultured Ktedonobacteraceae bacterium
TGTTCTTTGTCGGTGTGTTGTTTGCGCTCAATGCTAATTTTGTGGTAAAACGTGCTCAATAATGCTTGTTTGGTAGGAAACAGTAAAGTATCCAGGAAATTTGTGCAAGTCCCTTCATCACAACACGCTGTTCTTAAGCAGGAAGCGGAGAACACATCGTCCATCGTCATTGTAGGTGCCGGACCAACAGGTCTGGCAGCCGCAAATCTGCTAGGGATGGCAGGCATAAAAACACTCGTTCTCGAACGTAACTCCAATCTCAGTGATTGCCCAAAAGCTATCACCATAGATGACGAGGGGTTGCGCACCTGTCAAGCAATGGGACTGATAGAAAAGATCATCGAGCATAGCCTCCTGGACATCGAGGCACACTATCTCTCGGCACAGCATTTCCTTGCCAGAGTCGCACCCACAAGTAGGAGAAATGGTCATCCTCTCATATCGACATTTCATCAACCCAGCTTTGAGACCATACTGTTGCAGGGGCTTGACCGCTTCCCCTGTGTCGAGGTGCGTTTCCAACATACCGTCGAAACATTTGTTCAGGATGCGGAGCGCGTTACACTTCGTGTAAGCACTCCCGGTGGCGCGCTCTCAACCATAACGTGTGACTACCTGCTGGCATGTGATGGCGGCAAAAGTCCAACCCGTCACGCCCTCGGCATTCCAATGTATCAACCAACCTTACTTCCAAGACAACACAGGAAAAATAAGCGCGAAACGGATAAAGCACAACGCTGGCTGGTTGTCGATACGCTCAACGACGACGATCCATCTACTGCCGCCACATTTTTTTGTGAATATAAACGGCCAGCCGTTACCGTCCCTGCCCCCTCCCGCGCCCGTCGCTGGGAATTTATGCTGCTAGCAGGCGAAGATGAGGCAGACTTTTTAGACGATGAAACGATTTACAAATTAATTCGTCAAGCCAGAGCATCCCATCCTGCTATGCAGGTAGAGGCTCTGAGCAACACGCCACTCATAGTGCGCAAAACTATCTACGCCTTCCGTTCAGTAGCCGCGCAACGCTTTATGCAGGGTCGTGTCTTTCTGCTCGGTGATGCCGCCCATCTCATGCCTCCCTTCGGCGGACAAGGCATGAATAGCGGCCTACGCGATGCACATAACCTGTGCTGGAAACTACACAGAGTTCTGCAACAGCAAGCAGACCCTCAGCTATTGGAAACCTATCATACAGAGCGCTATCCACATGTACAGGAAATGATTCTCTTCTCTTCCATCTTAGGCAGTATCGTTATGACGACTACGCATCGCGCCGCGCAATTACGCGATATGTTTTTCGCTTGCATCAACACCATTCCCCTCCTACGAAACGCCATCGTACAAATGCGTGTCAAGCCCCAACCCCGCTACTCTAAAGGCTTTCTCTTCCATTCAAAGAACAGAGAAAATAAAAGTCTCGTAGGTGCTTTCCTACCCCAACCTTTTGTCGTTACTCAAGACGGTACCAAAACTCTGCTCGATAACGTGCTAGGAAACGATTTTGTAGCACTAAGACTATATGAAAGACCAGAACACGCCTTCGAGCATGTGCCCGAACATCTACAGCGACAACTGGAAATACAGTATATCTGTGTGCTACCACAAGGCACACCTTTTCCAGCAACAAAGCACAAACATTGCCTTGTGATAAGAGACGAAGAAGGGGTACTAGAAAAATTCTTACGTCATAAAAGGGACATTGTTGTTGTTGTACGTCCTGACCGCTATGTTGCGGCAGTATTAAAAACCTATGAGATACAAGCGTTTAAGGAGTTTTTGGCATTACAAGTTAGATAGAAGAGTTAGGTTGTAAGTGTACACTGTAGCACCTACATAGGTTATAATAGTCGTTACTGTAAGTAAGCAGAATTCTCATAAAAACAGGAAGTGAAGATTGTGGATGATCAAACCCTCGAAACACTCTTAGACGATCTTGAAGCTGACGGAGTAGAACGAAAAGAATCAATTGCTGATAAAGATAAAATTTGCGAGGCTATATGTGCATTTGCTAATGATCTCCCCAACAATCAGCAAACAGGAGTGCTTTTCGTTGGTGTAAAAGATAATGGGCAGTGTGCATCACTTCTTATTGATGATAGGTTGTTACTTTCACTTTCTGACTTACGGTCCAACGGAAATATCACACCGTTTCCAACAATGGTCGTGCAGAAAAGAACGCTTAATGCGTGCGAAGTTGCGGTCATTTTCGTAGAACCCTCTGACGATCCTCCAGTACGTTTTAAAGGACGTACCTGGGTAAGAGTTGGACCGAGACGTGCTATTGCAACACAGGAAGAAGAGCGTCGTCTCACAGAAAAAAGACGATCCAAACACCTGCCATTCGACTTACACGCCGTTCGAGCAGCGACAGAAAATGATTTAGACCTTGACTTATTCAAAAGAGCATATCTAACATCTGCTCTTCCCGTTGATATACTAGAAGAGAATCATCGCACTGACAATCAACAATTAATGGCAATGCGATTCGCGACTCCTGAAACACACCTGACTCCAACAATTTTAGGCATTCTTGTTATAGGTAAAGACTCACGACAGTTTATTCCAGGAGCATACATTCAGTTTTTACGTATTGATGGAACAGAGCTTAGTGATCCTGTTAAAGACTCTAAAGAGATAGATGGTCCACTACCAGATTTACTTCGACTACTTGATGAAATACTGCAAGCAAATATTGCCACCGAAACAGAAGTCTTAGCTCAGCCTGTAGAACTTCGTCATCCTGATTATCCAATTGTAGCACTACAGCAATTAGCAAGAAATAGCATTTTACACCGTTCATATGACGGAACAAATGCACCTGTACGTATCACATGGTTTTCAGACCGCATTGAAATACAGAATCCTGGTGGCCCATTTGGACAAGTAAATCGCAATAATTTTGGGAATCCTGGTATAACTGACTATCGTAATCCACACATAGCAGAGGCTATGAAAAATCTTGGTTATATTCAAAGATTTGGCATAGGTATTTCGCTGGCCCGAAAAGAAATGAATAAAAATGGGAATTCGCCACCAGAATTTCAGATCGAAGATACTTACACCCTCGTTATACTAAGGAGGAGAGCATGAGTACGGCTGTTATCGCCTTTTTTAATAACAAGGGGGGTGTAGGGAAAACTTCTCTGGTATATCACTTAACATGCATGTATAGTGAACTAGGGCTACGTGTCGTAGCTGCCGATTTAGACCCACAAGCTAATCTCACAACAGCATTTTTAGATGACGATCAGTTGGAGCAACTATGGCCTGATGGGGAGCATCCCAATACAATCTTCGGATGTATTCAACCTTTAAGGAGAGGTATTGGTGATATAGCACAGCCACACTTGGAAGAAGTCACAGAAGATGGTCAACCTACGCTCTTCGGAAGTTCTATAGCACTTCTTGCAGGAGACCTCTTACTTTCTAGTTTTGAGGACAGTTTATCAGACGCGTGGCCCAAATGCCTGGACCGTGATGAGCGCTCCTTCCGCGTTATGTCCGCATTCTGGCGTGTAATGCAAGCAGCAGCAGCAGCTCACAAGGCTGATGTTATTCTTATGGATTTAGGGCCAAACCTAGGTGCTATCAACAGAGCTGCACTTATTGCAGCTGACTACATTGTAGTTCCACTTTCGCCCGATATCTTTTCTCTACAAGGGCTACGTAACTTAGGACCAACGTTACGTAAGTGGCGTGAAGATTGGCACGAGCGATTAAAAAAGAATCCTGTATCTGATTTACCTCTTCCACAGGGACTCATGCAACCAATCGGCTATATCGTTTTGCAGCATACAGTGCGTATGGATCGTCCCGTTAAGGCATATGATCGATGGATTGCTCAAATACCAAATGCTTACAGGCTTTTTGTACTCGATGAGCAAGAAAAGAGTAGCATAGGAGTTGCTCAAGACCCCTATAACCTGGCTCTTCTCAAACATTATCGAAGCTTGATGCCGTTAGCGCAAGAGGCTCATAAACCTATGTTTCTCCTCAAACCTGCTGATGGTGCAATGGGTGCGCACTTACAATCAGTGAAAGGTGCTTATATAGATTTCGAGAGATTAGCACGCACGATAGCAGCACATACAGGCATTCCATTACATGCACCATATTATCCGACTATCGTGAGAGAAACACCAGATCAGCTTTCCAGCAACACTTGATATAGCTTCTTCTGGCGTTCGGCTCCCTTTTTGTAAATTTCGCTCCGTTCAGCATCCGGCTTCGTCGGAGATGCCAATCGTGGCTCGACTTTTGAAATGTCGGGTATCACCTCTAACGCTTCCAGAGCAAGCAGAGCCGCGCCACGAGCCGATGCCTCATGGTCAAGTGATGGATAAATCGCACTGCCCAATGTATCCGCAAGAATGCCTTGCAACGTCGACGAGTTGAGCAATGCACCGCCACTACCCACAACCTGTGGATTTGGCAGCGTATCCCCTTCTTTGAGCACCTCGCGCAACTGCTCGTACACA
>CAXTUE010000332.1:4491-5901 GCA_964247355.1 uncultured Ktedonobacteraceae bacterium
GCGCATGAAGATTCATAATAGTCATGCGAGCATTCGCGTGCCAGCCAGGACTACGCTCACCTGAAATGAAGGGTAGAATAGTCAGGCCATGTCCATCAGGTTTAATCGAGGCGACAAGCGGCTCGGCATCATGAAGTGGCGGCAATTTTAGAGTTGTGTCAAGCCAACTCAGCATGTTACCGCCCTCGCTGAGTGCTCCACCCATAATTGCGCGTTTCGCGTCGATCAAGTACATCCACAGACCCGATGAAGGCACAGCACGTTCTGGCGGCAAGACGACACGCACCGCGCTTGACGTGCCAATCGTCAACGACCATGTAGCCGTGTTCGCACACCCGGAACCAACCGCCGCCGCCGCTCCATCACCTATCGCGGGAAACCACGGCACACTACGCAATGCAGGCCACGCCGATACATACTCGGCGGATAATCCTTTTAAGCCATCATGTGTATCGCCCAACACAGGTAGTTGCTCTGGTCGTACTCCGAGCACTCGTATCAAATCCGCGTCCCACGCCCTATTTCGCGTATGTAACAAGCCAGTCGCCGAGGCCATTGCCAGCGCACATACCGACTTGCCAAGAAATTTACGGTGTAGGTATTCACCAAAAGAAATCCAGTGTGCCGTGTTCTTAAACACATCCGGTTGATTCGTCGCTAACCAACGCAGTTTAGCAGGCCAAAAACTTGCATGCAACGGTGCTCCTGTACGCGCGTGTACTTCCTCCTCATTGAGTTGCTTTCGCAGCTCTGCCGCCGCTTCAAATGGTCGCGTATCTTCCCATGTAATCACCGGCGTAAGCGGCTTGTTTTCCTCATCAACCCCCATCAGGCTATGCCAGAAGGTATCCATCGCGACAGCACCTATCTGTTGTGCCATCGGTCCCGCCGCCTGTAAAGCATCGTTCACGGTCTGTGCCACCACCTCTACCAGCGCATCCGCATCGACAGAGACCTCTCCCTCATCACTGACATTGAGTTTGTACGGACGCTGCGCAAGCACACCAGGAATCGTCGCGCCAGTCGCATCAAATAACAACGCACGAGTCGACGACGTGCCAACGTCAAGTGCTAGGATAAACGGCGACTTCGGATCGTTTGTCTGCGTGACCTCTGCCGCCTTTTGCTCTAGCGATGAACTTCCTTGTGTTGTACCTGCCATACATTCACCTCTTTGTGCTTATGAGTGAGCGGGCGTTACGTCTTTGCCCGCATCTGCTTTATTTTCGCTCTTATTCTCTATACGTTGATGCGCATAAGTCAGAGTACAAGCGTTGTCGCCAATGTGATCCTCACCCGTATGCTTTGGCAATTTTTTAGGCGAGGAGACGAAAAACACTGTACACAGAGCAGAGCCTACTGCAAGGGTAGCACCAACAAGCATTGCTAGACGAAAACCAGCTATAAAAG
>CAXTUE010000333.1:0-5861 GCA_964247355.1 uncultured Ktedonobacteraceae bacterium
CTGGCACTGTACGCCGTAATGGTCCATCGGAAAGCAACATACCGATGTTGTAGCCATCACGCTGACTTTGTATATCGAGCAGTGCCATCTCCAGCCCACATACAACACTACTTGGCAAGTTTTGAATGACCATCAGAGCCGTGTCGAGCGGGCTTTCTCGTAGACGTGACAAGACTCCGGCGAGTGCTGCGCATGCTTCGGCAAGCGTTTCGCCGCCAAAGTCAGGAAGTGGCGCCATTTCGCCGGTGCCAATCAGACCTATATCGGTCGTAATTGTAATAATGGCTCCCTCGCGCGTCGCCATGCCACCATGCGCGGTGGCGAAGCTGTGCGCGAAGGGCAGACTATAGGTTTGCCAATGTATGTCGAGAATTTTCATCATTACCGCTTAGGGGAGGCGTGGGAAGCGCGAGAAATCGGGTTTGCGTTTCTCCAGAAAGGCGTTCTTACCCTCTTGTCCCTCTTCTGTCATGTAATACAGCATTGTCGCATCGCCCGCTAGCTGTTGAATACCAGCGAGACCATCAGTATCGGCGTTGAACGCCGCTTTGAGGAAACGTATGGCGAGAGGACTCTTTTCCAGAATCTCTCTGGCCCATTGTACCGTCTCTTCTTCCAGACGCTCTAGCGGCACTACTGTATTGACAAGGCCCATATCAAGCGCCTCTTGCGCATCGTATTGCCGACACAGATACCAGATTTCGCGGGCCTTCTTGTGTCCAACAACACGCGCCATATAGGTCGCACCCCAGCCTGCATCGAAGCTGCCAACACGCGGCCCCGTCTGTCCAAAGCGCGCGTTATCGGCTGCAACGGTAAGGTCGCACAACAAGTGTAACACATGACCGCCACCGATGGCATAACCAGCCACCATTGCGATTACAGGCTTGGGCAGGTACTTGATAACCTTTTGCAGGTCGAGCGCGTTGAGCCGAGGTACACCATCGCTACCAACATAGCCACCGTTGCCACGTACACGCTGGTCGCCACCCGAACAAAAAGCTTTATCGCCCGCACCCGTGAAGATTACTACGCCAATCTCCGGGTCCTCGCGACAGATGTTGAAGGCTTCGATCAGCTCGGTCAGCGTCTCCGGTCGAAATGCATTGCGCACTTCGGGCCGGTTGATCGTGATTTTGCCGATACCCTCGGCCTTCTCAAACAAAATATCTGTATACGTTTTAACTGGTTTCCACTCTATTGACATGAGAAAACTCCTCTTTCTTATTCCGACTGAAACGACACTCTCGTGTCTATGCTTCGCATCAGTCAGTCGGAGATGTAGTCTTACAAAAACCTGTTACTAGTGCATCAAACAGCCCAGGCTGTTCTATGTGAATCGCATGCCCTGCATTGGGGACAATACGTACCTGCGCATTTGGCAACGCTTGTGCCATATCTTGTGCGATTGTATAGAACTTTGTATCAAGTATACCAGCTAACAGGAGAACGGGGATAGCAAGCGTTGTTAATCTCTCTTGTAGGACTGGTTGTGCACCAGTTCCAACGCCACGCAGACTATTAGCGAGACCAGCAGGTCTATTCTGTAGACGTTGCTCATGCAATGCCCGTTGCAGTTCATATGGAAGACGCCTCTGACTGGCAAAAAGTGGCAACTGTTCCCAATACTCGACAAAGGCTTCTATCCCATCGCGCTCGATTCTGGCCGCAAGTTGCTCATCACTCTTCCTGCGCTGTATACGTTCTAACGGGTCGGCTAAACCAGGAGAGGCACTTTCCAGAATGAGTGCGCGAAAGAAGCCCGAAAACGCGGTATACAGCGCGATACGCCCACCCATCGAGTAGCCAAGCAGAACCGCCTCACCCTTTCGTACACTCAGAGCCGCCAACGCCGCTACTATATGACGCTCACAATATTCTATTGCATAGCGTCGCGGGTCTATCGGTGCATCGGATTGTCCATGTCCCAACATATCTAACGCAATGACGCGCAAACCAGAACTCGCAAAGCTCTCAAGATGCTCCCCCCAACTGGCAGCACTACCCGTAAAACCATGCAGGAGAACGAGGGCTGGTTGACCTATCGTGCCACGTTCCTCGACACCTATTGAAACATTATTGACGTGTATTATCATAGCAATACGCCTTTATATCGCGCGAAAACATGAATTGTAGGGGTCTAATTCTATTACACCCTGTTAGCGATTGCTCCTGTTGGGAGGATTGATAAAACATTTCAACATATCCTTTAACATGGTTGATTGCCGACGAGGGTGTAATAGAATTAGACCCCTACAGGCGAATCTGTTCTCCGATAACCGGCTGCAACGCTAACCCCACGCTTTTCCACAATTGATGATGCATACGCACATTGCTCTCACGCTCCGTCCTGACCTCGACAATGTGTAAACCGCCTTCCTGTATTCCGCGTTGTACAGCGACACGAAATCGTTCCCAGCCAGCGACACGCTCATACTGTCCATCATAGAGAGATGCGGCATGGCTAAAATCTAGCCCAATAGGTGTGCCGAAGAGTTGCTCGAAATGCTCTGGATAGTCGGCCTGTGGCAAAAATGAGAAGATACCACCACCATCATTGTTGACAACAATAATCGTCAAATCTAACTTGTGCAATTTAGCGGCAAGCAAGCCGTTCATATCATGAAAAAATGAAAGATCGCCCATCACAAGCACATTTGGTCCACTATTAACCGCACTCGCCCCCAACGCACTCGAAACAATACCATCGATACCATTGGCACCACGATTACCCATAATCCGTATATTATCGCCGCTCCAGAAAAACGTATCCAGATCGCGTACAGGCATGCTGTTGCCTACATATAGCATCGCACCATCCGGCAAAAGATGCGCTAACTCAGTAAAGACACGTCCCTCGAACGGCTCTACAAAATCCTGAATAGCGGATTGCAGAGCTTCTCTTGTATACACGTCAGCCTGGTGCCATACTGAGAGCCAAGTACGGGTCTGATTTATCACACCCCGCCCAACCACATCCCGCTCTACCACATCCCGCTCAATCACATCCCCCGTAAAGACCGATGTACCACGTCCTTCCCGGAGAATCGCGACTGAAGAAGGACGTGATACATCGGTTCCTACGCGGGCAAAATCATTTTGTTCCTCAATGATTGTAGATTGGGGAGAAGGACGTGATACATCGGTCCCTACCAGAGCCTCACACAACCCAACGGAATCAGTATGAATCAACTCACTTGCGAGTTGCGTGGGTTCCTGCCAATCTTCCTTGTCATCAATAACTATGAGTGGGCATGAGGGATAACGTTTGAGGTAGGTCAGCACGGGTTTCGCGGTTGGCATGGCACCGAAACGCAGAATCAATTCTGGCTCCATGTGTTCGGCGAAAGCGTCTACACGCAAAAATGCATCGTAGCTGGTCAGCACGTAGCCCTGCTTGTCCGCACGAACGCTCCGCATTTGCGAAAGTGGGTCCGCCAGTATCGGATAGCCGAGTTTTTGAGCTAGCTGGACAAGTGGCTCCCGTAAGGCTACATTCTCTTGCGGTCCAACGATAATTATACCCCGCGTCGCTTTTCGCGTTACCTCATCGAGATGAGCAACAAGAGCACTATCAGGCGTATATCGTTCGCGATTATGCACGATGATATAGGGTGCATTATCAGGACGGCCTAACCACGCAGTCGTATCGCGTTCCGCGAGTGCAGGCAGTGGTTGATTGACAATGGGAGCAGGTGTGAGCGGTTCACGCAACGGAAAATTGAGATGCACGGGACCTGCTGGTAAAGCCGTTGTGAGCACCGTGGCTCTATCGGCAAGCGTACGAATATAGCGTAGCGCGGAATTCGTAGCCTCTGGTAACGCGACATCAACTGACCACTTGACGTGCGATCCATACAGGTGTATCTGGTCAATGGTCTGTGGCGCGCCGTTTTCGCGCAACTCATGTGGCCGGTCAGAGGTCAGCACGAGCAAGGGTACATGCGTCAAATGCGCCTCGACGATGGCCGGAAAAAAGTTCGCGGCAGCCGTGCCAGAGGTACAGAGCAAGGCAACAGGTTGCCCCGAATGTTTGGCTATGCCGAGCGCGAAAAAGGCAGCGGAACGCTCATCGACATGCATCCATGTCCGTAGTCCTGGTTGCGACGCAACGGCTAACGCAAGTGGTGTTGAGCGCGAACCGGGGCAAACGACGACATTAGCTATGCCTGCACGCTGCAACTCGTCCACAAATGCGCATACATACGCGTACGTCGGATTAGCCGCATACTCTAATACTGGTGATTGCTCTAAATTATGTTCCATATGCTTCTTAACCCTGTTCGCCCAGACCACGAAGCATGACTTGCAGCTTCAAACGCGACTCCTCGTACTCGCTTTGGGGGTCAGAGTCGCCGACGATGCCGCAACCGGCAAACAATGTTGCCTCGGCTTCAGAAACGAGACCTGAGCGGAGCGCAACCGCGAACTCACCGTGTCCACTCGTGCCAATCCAACCAAGCGGCCCTGCGTACCAGCCCCGGTCAAGCTCCTCGATACGCCGAATGGCGGCCAGTGCTTCTGCTCGAGGAAAACCGCCAACAGCCGGCGTCGGATGTAAGTCGCCCATCACGTCAAGAATGCAGCGACCCGGCAAGAGTTCCCCAACAATCGGCGTCTCTAAATGCTGCACATTTTTGAGCTTGAGCAGATGAGGAGTATCGGAAACATGTACCGTGCTACAGTGAGCAAGTAATGCCGCGCGCACTCTGGCAACGACAACCGCATGCTCGATACCATTTTTTTTGCTCTGTAATAATTCCTCGCCCAGACGTTCATCTTCTGCCTGTGTTGCACCGCGCCGTGCCGTGCCAGCAAGTGCCATCGTATGTATCTGCCCGTTTTGGGCCTGCACCAGCCGCTCCGGTGTTGCTCCAACAAAAAAGCGGGTACCACGTTGTAACGCGAAAATGTATGTCCCTGGATAGCTCTGACGCAATCTGTGTAACACAGTAACAATATCAAAACGTGTTTCCATAGGCGGCGTAACTCGTACACTACGCGCCAGAACCACCTTTTCATACAGACCAGCGCGTATATCTGCGGCAATATGCGCTACTTTTTGCATCCATGTACCAGCAGGAAGGAGGTCTTGAACGTGAAGCAGCCCAAACGTTTCCTCTTCTATATGTAGAGGTTTTCTTATACGCTTCACGATAAGAGATAGTTCATCATTAATTCTGTCAAAACACTGCTCAACATCATCTTTTGCTTGCAGTAATACATTGATTGTGAGCGTCGTAGCGTCCTTGCTATACCGTAGTAGAAAGCGTGGCAAAATGAGCAGACCATCAGGGAAGCTCGACCAGAGCGACGTTCGCTCATTCGTAGAATCGAAGGCAAAACCGCCAAAGAACACAGGTCCATGTCCGTAGATGATATCCATCTCTTGTGGAGTTTGCACCGAAGAGATCACCGCATCATGCAGTAATTCCCGCCATTGCGTTGCTGCGTCGGTGGCACTGGTTGCCCCTATCGTCTCTATCGTCATTTCGGTACCAATACCCAGAAGCGCGTTTTGTTCGGATGGTTGCTCCCAGAAAAAAACATCGCCAAGTCCTGCTTGTTGTACACCTGCGAATGCCTGTAGTGTCTCATAGTGCTCAATCGGCAAGGTGAAACTAGCGATAATGCTCCTGCGCAGTTGTGCCCCACGTGTTACCGCTCGCTCGAATATCGCAAGTAAAGCAGGCTTGTGACGGTCAAGAAACGAATGTTGCTCCGCGATATGTTCCGTAATAAGTGTATTTGTCATAAGTAATATCTATCTGTCGTGTATAGCGACAACTATATAATGTAAAATTGTCGATTATGATCGACAATCCCATTATCATGTAATCACGCGCCCATGAAGGGACCGA
>CAXTUE010000334.1:0-1884 GCA_964247355.1 uncultured Ktedonobacteraceae bacterium
GGCACCCCCTATACGGTCTCAAAGCATGGCGTGGTTGGTTTGACCAGAAGCATTGCCTTTCATTATGGAGATAAGGGTATTCGCTGCAATGCGGTGTGCCCTGGCGGTGTCGAAACTGCGATTGGAGTAGGAAGTGGCACGCCTCATGCAGCAGGACTCGCTAAGGTGATTGCGTCTGTACAGGGTGCTGCGACTCAGATCGCCAAACCAGAACAAATAGCCGCTGTGATTGTCTTTCTAGCCTCCGATGATGCCAGTAACGTCAATGGGGCGATTCTGCCAGCTGACGGCGGCTGGTTTGCTGCATAGGAAGAGTTGTTTCCCATTTTTTAATAAGGAGAAAGCGATGACTACCAAACATCTTGTGGACCCAGAACTTCTGCCCATGCTTGACGTATTTCCTTCGTTGACACTCACACCAGAGTCGTTGCCACTTATACGTACCTCTTTTCAAGAGATGGCTACTCAGGTGCCTGAAGGTCTGCCTGATTTTTCTACGATTTCTGTCAAAGAGCACTCTGTCCCAGGCCCTCAAGGAGCACCAGATGTACGCGTACTGGTGTATCAACCAACGACGCATTCAACCTCACTCCCAGCACTGCTCTGGATTCATGGCGGCGGCTATGTTATAGGCTCGGCTGACCAGGAAGACCTTAATATGAAGAAAGTCGTCTCAGCGGTTGGATGTGTTGCTGTCTCGGTAGACTACCGTCTGGCGCCAGAAACTCCACATCCAGGTCCAGTTGAGGATTGTTATGCTGCTTTGAAGTGGCTGCACTCGCATGCCGGGGAACTTGGCGTCGACACGACTCGTATTGCCATCGGTGGTGCTAGCGCGGGAGGCGGATTAACGGCTGCATTAGCACTGCTTACCCGTGATCGTAAAGAGGTACCGCTCGCTTTCCAACTCCTGATCTACCCGATGCTCGATGATCGGACTGTTATCTCTAAGGAACCGCATCCCTACACAGGAGAGTATATCTGGACACAGGACGCAAACCGCTTTGGCTGGACATCACTCCTGGGGCAAGAACCGGGAGGACTGGACATCTCGCCCTATGCTGCTGCCGCACGTGCTGATAAGCTGGAAGGACTTCCACCAGCCTTCATCACTGTTGGCTCGCTGGACTTGTTCCTGGAGGAAAACATGGAGTATGCTCGTCGACTCATCCGATCTGGCGTACCAACCGAGTTACATGTCTACCCTGGAGCTTTTCATGGCTTCAATATGGCGGCGAACGCGAAGGTCTCACAAGCGTTTACACGTGACTGGCTAGATGCCCTTGCGCGAGCTTTTTCTAGAAGCTGATCAGTTAGTACTATTCTGGGAACTACATGAGATAGAGTGGCATGTGATCGTCCGATGTGAGCAAAAGGCGCATCGACGGCGACGAGTGGCTCGATCCATTATGATACAACTTCCCTTGCTTCCTGAAGACCAGAGGGTGTAGGGCTAGTTGCCTGTTTGCCTGTTCAAGCAATTCGCTTTGCACCCCTCTATGTGCTATACTCTGAGGAGAGCCGTCAACTTGCTCTCGAAAAGAGGACTCTCAATGACACTTTCTCTGCTGCCCTGTAGACGACAGCTTTTTCATGAACAGTTTCAAGAGCATCCATTAGCGACCAAATTCGGCCTTTCTCCACAAATCTTCTTCGCGAGGTGGTGCCTAAAGGAATCTGCACTATGTCTTTCTTTCGTGATTGTCCTGTAATACCCTCTTACTAGACACTCGTTTTTCTCTATTTGTTTCGTTTCCTTCCACCGCATCATCCTCTTTGCACTGTGATTCTTCGTTTCTCATGCATGCTCCTGTGTGAGCTTTCTCTGTTGTGTTTGGCGTCTTCATGTATTTTGCGAGACGCAGAAAGGATGTTCACATGCGC
>CAXTUE010000334.1:1894-5844 GCA_964247355.1 uncultured Ktedonobacteraceae bacterium
GCTGCTGCCTTCACGCTGGTTTTCATTTCTCGCCCTCCTTGTGGCTCTTGAATTACTTGCTGATATCTTAGCAAAGCAATTTGCTGTGAGTGGAGATGGACTCTTTGCTCTTCTCTCCCTCCTTAGCTTTGCAGTTGCAAATATAGCATGGTTGGCAAGTCTGCGGAGTGGAGCACAACTTGGAACAGGAGCGATTCTCTTTGGCATCCTTTCTAGTATGGGAGCCGTCATAGTTGGACTCACTGTGTATCAGGAACATGCGAACACCTCTCAACTCATTGGAATGATTATAGGCATTGTCGCATTGGGGTTCCTCTTGAAAGAATAAAAAGCAAGAAGAAATTGTAGAAAATAAAGACAGAAAAGGAGTAAGAGATGGTTCTCCCCCTTTGGGTCCTGTTCCTCATCATTTCTATGGTGTGTGAGCAAATCGCGAATATTCTCGCCAAGCAGTTTGCCATTACAGGAAGACGTTGGATTGCTGTTCTCTCAATCATCGGTTTCATTCTGACGAATATCCCCTGGATCGCAAGTTTGCGTTCTGGTTTAGATCTGAGCCAAGGAGCTATCATTTTTTTGATTCTTAACAGCGTGAGTGCTGTTGTGATTGGGATTGTTTTCTATCGAGAGAAGATCACTCTTTCTCAACTCGTTGGTTTAGCGTTGGGGCTAGTAGCGCTTGTTTTCCTCTCACTGTAGGGGACGAGCGAGACTGAAACGTGAGGGGATGTCGTACTCATATTTCGGTCTCACTCGTCTCTGTCCCAACGTTTTCACTTGTTACCTACGCAAGGTTTTGTTCCAGGGGAAACTGCACGTATTCGTCAAGCATGATATAAGTCGATGTCTATCCTAGCAGTACTAATCCAGAAAGCACAAGCCCAATACCCAGCAACTGATGCCTCGCCAATCGCTCATGTAAGACGATTGTTCCAAAGAAGAGCGGGAAGAGGACAAAGCACGAGCCAACTGCCGCCGCGATACTCGTTGTGGCAAACCGAGTGTTAAAACTGTAGAGCAAAAGTGCTCCACTATCTAGTGTACCTATAAGCATTGCTAGCCCTATATCTAAAGGCCAATTAACCTGAACATCATCACCTTTATATGTCATTGACAGCATATTAGAACGAGATTGTAGGTACTGCCACAGACGAATGCTTGTAATTGTAAGAGTGCTGAAGATACGTAACCAGAAGATAGGAACAAGCCAACTTACGGCTTTTGTGGCAATACTAATGCCAAATAAGGTGAGACCGAAGGCGATCATCGCGACGAACGCCCATCTCGTTCCCCCTTTTGCAAACGTACCCATACGAAGCGTACGAAGAAAGGCTAGCGGAGATGTGCCTTCTAGTGAGACAAAAACAATGCCAAGAAACAAAATGAGAAGTGCCACTATTTTAAGCGTATCCAGCGACTCATGGAATATAAGTACTGCCAGCAGAACAGTAATTGCTCCATCAATCGAGGTTATTGGAGAGACAATCGCAAGAGGGCCAAGTTCTAGTCCACGATAGAAGGCAAAATACCCTATAGTCACAAGCATACCAAGAACTAACCCTAAAGGAAGACTTTGTAAAAGGGCTTGTGGTGTCAGAGCCAGAGGTTTCCATGCAAACGCCAGGAAAATGAACATGAAAGGAAGACCTAGCAAATGGGAGAGAAAAAGTGTGGTAAGTATTCCCAATCGACGCGATACAATTGTCGCAAGTACATCCGCACTTCCATAGCAAAAGGCCGTACCTAATCCCAAAAGAATACTATGAAATATCATCACTCATCTCTACTGCTATCAGGTCGTCTAAAGACAAAATTCATAGATCGGTAACAAAGCCGTTGACATACATTTACTTACCTGATAAAATTGTTTTGCTGGTAAGATTATAGCGGAAAAAACATTACCTGTCAAGTAATTTTTGATGGTAAGGTCATGGTGAGAGGAAGCGAACGTGGTAAAGCATACTACTCTAGGGGATGATGTTGCACCTGTAGAAACACTTGCGTTGCTGGGTGGACGACTCTGTTTGGACTTTGTAAACACAATGGACCCACGTTTAGGGGAGCACCCTCGTGAATTCCTTCATTCATACACTGATCTTGTTGCTTGGAGTAAGCATGTAGGACTGTTACCACAAGAGCAAGGTAGTATACTTTTGCGAGAAGCTCAAACCCGTGTAGAGGAAAGTACCAAAGTATTTAACAATGCTCTACTGCTGCGTGAGTCGCTTTACGATGTATTTACAGCCCTTGCCACAAATGAGCAGCCACAACGACAAGCTATGGAGACAGTGCAGCACATGTTCGCCAGCGCTATGCTACATGCTACACTTGCTCACACAGACCAGCACTTTACCTGGAAGTGGGAAGATCAACACAGCCTTGACTGCATAGTGTGGCCTATCGCAAGTTCTGCGATGGACGTTTTGACTTCAGAAGAATGGAAACGCGTTAAGCAATGCCCAGGTGTTGGCGATTGTGGCTGGCTCTTTCTTGACACAAGTAAGAATGGTAGCCGTCAATGGTGCAGTATGCAAGAGTGCGGAAGCCGAGTAAAAATGCGTCGCCAATACGCACGAAAGCGCGCAGAACGTGTATGATATTACGCTTGCGCTAACAAAGGAAGCCGAATCGTGAAAAGCGTGCCTACACCCTCTTCACTCTCGACGGTGATGGTACCGTTATGCTGCTCGATAATCTGCGCTGCGCTGGTCAATCCAACACCCGTCCCCTGAATTTTCCCTTTGCTATTATCCGCTCGTCGAAATGGCTCAAAAATATGTGGTAAGTCACCAGCAGGGATACCTATACCCGAATCTTGCAATCTCAAAATAGCCCAATCTGCATTCTCTCCACGCTCTTGAGAAAGACCTATGAGTATTTCTCCTCCCGTAGGGCTATACTTGATAGCATTGTTCAGCAAATTTCCTACCACACGTTCTAGCCGTTCCGCATCAATGGAAACAGGAAGGTTCGAGTCCGATGTTTGAAAGACCAGTGTGTGTCGTGTTGTTGTTGCTTGCTGCTCATGTACAATGCGTTGTACAAGTGTCACACAGTTCTGTTCGCTTTTATTAAGTGGTAGCTCCTGACCCGCTTGCAACTGCGCGAGGTCAAGCAGGTCGTCTATCATCGTCCTCATCTTATTCACAGACGTTTCAATTGTCGTAAGCCCCTGCTGTAGCCGTTCAACATCTTGCTGTGATGAGAGAGCACCGCGCTTGACACGCATTTGTAGCATTTGCGCATTACCTTTGATAGAGGTTAATGGCGTTTTGAGATCGTGCGAAACACTGGAGAGTAGTGAATTACGAGTTTCAAGTGCATCCTCAGCTTGCTCTCTCGCCTGTTGTGTCGCGATAAGCAAATGTTCGCGTTCTTGCTCGATTTGCCTGTGGTCAATGCTCAACGCTATCGTTTTTGCAGCCGCTCTCATTATATCAAGCGTCATCGTTGAGAGCATATGACGCGCAAATACAGCCATCACACCTACCAGACGCCCCTCGATAAGCAATGGATAGCCAGCAAATGCGACCATACCCTCGCGCTTCGCCCACTCCTGATCGCTCACACGCAGATCGCCAATCACAGCATTCGACAGATGCGGAAGTCGCTCAGCTGCAATAAGCCCGATTTTGAATTGTCCAACTGGGACACGACTATGACCCCCGTTCAGATGTGTGTACTGTCCTGCGCTTGCCTCAAGCACTAACACCTGTTCCTGCTCATCAAGCGTCCAAATACGAGCAAACGCGACATCCAGATTCTCGACCAGTGCTTCACAACATCGTTGCAATATCGCGGGTAATGATCCCTTCCAAATCAAGGCATCACTAATAGAAGCAATAAGATTCACAAGGCGAGTACGCCCCTCAACATCGTCCTGCACTGGTGAAATAGTCGTTGCTGGCAGGTCCAGTTGAAGCTTCGCTACCTGTTGCTTATCATTGTTA
>CAXTUE010000335.1:0-5842 GCA_964247355.1 uncultured Ktedonobacteraceae bacterium
TCTATTAATTAATGTAGAATGTAAGAGAATGTGCAAAATTTAACATAATTTAACATAATCTTAAAGAAAATGTAAATAATCCTTAAAGTCATCGTTCTATGCTTACATCGGTATTACTTTGCCTGAGTCGCGACAATGGCTAGCAAGTCTCTTAAATTGCTTCTTGTACTCCTCTAATAAGTACATTGCCAGATATCGTGGGGAAGCAGACGCGCGGGGCAAAACGTCTGCGTCAGGGAAACGTGCCGCTATCTTTGTTAAGGCGATTGTCTGTGTCAGAACAAGAAAGGCAGACCGCATGCAAAAGTCTAGTCATAGTTTGATGGCTCATTTCCAGTATTTTCTCCAAAAGCACCGGAGAGTGTCCATCGTCGGTATTGTTATGATTATTGCCGCAACCATCGTTCCCTCGACTATTTTGGCTGCAACGCATATCGCGCAAGATCAGCCGGGGACAAGAGGCAACACAACGCGTCTGGTGAATAACTGGACGATCACGCCAGCAGGTACGCAAACACTGCTCGGCGATCTACCCCTGAACTCTGTATTGTCCCCTGACGGGCGTTTCCTGCTCATCTCTAATGATGGAGCAGGTGTTCAATCGTTGCAAGTTGTGGCAACGGCGACAAATCGTGTTATACAAACGATTTCGTATACCGTTCCCAATGGTGTTTTTGTTGGCCTTGCTTATAGCCATGACGGGGCACATGCCTATGCCGCGAGCGGTGGTAGCGATGTTGTGCATACCTTTGATGTACTTGCCAGTGGTATGCTTTCAGCAACGGGCGACATCACAATTGGCACAACCAAGGACAACCCGTTCCCAACTGGATTGAGCATCAGCCCTGATGACTCTACGCTTTATGTCGCGAACAACCTCACCAACAATGTTGCGGTTGTCTCGACGGCCAAGAAAGCTGTTACCAGCACAATCACGATTGGCACCTATCCATACACAACGGTAGTAAGTAGTGATGGCAAGACTGTCTACGCTTCCAACTGGGGCGACAGCACGGTCTCTGTTATTGATGCCAGCAGTAAGAAGGTGACGGCAACCATTGCGGTTGGCAATCATCCATCGGCGATGACGCTTGGACCTAAGGGCATTCTCTTCGTTGCCGACTCGAACAGTGACGCAATTTCTGTAGTCGATACGAACGCAAATAAGACGATCCGCACGATCTCTGTTTCGCTGTTTAAGAACGCGCCTCTAAGCAGCAGTCCACAGGGTCTCGTCGTTGATAAAGATAACCAGTACCTGTACGTTGTGAACGCTGGCAACAACGATGTGGTGGTTATCGCGCTCAATGGTAGCAAAGGACCAGAAAAAACGCTTGGCCTTATTCCTACAGCGTGGTATCCAACCTCGGTAACTATGGGTAAGGATGGCGTTCTGCGTGTCACAAATGGGAAAGGTCGTGGAGCGGGTCCTAACGATAAGAAATATTCGCCGAATCCAACACGCAAAAATCCACCTATCGTTGATGGCATCACTGGCTACAACGATAAGTACTGTAACTGCACGTTTGACCAGTATTCGGGTTCAATGATTGTTGGTACGCTTTCCAGCATTCCTGCCCCTGGCAAGGGTCTTCTGGCACTATTCAGCGATCAGGTCAAGCGTAACGATCATCTTGGAGATACATCTGTTCTGCAACGCGATGCTGGCAATCCTATTCCTCTGCCCGGTGGTGTATCACCAATCAAGCATGTTATCTACATTGTGAAAGAGAATCGCACGTACGATCAAGTCTTTGGTGATTTACCACAAGGTAATGGCGATCCTGCACTAACCCTGTTTCCAAGAGACAATACACCGAACCTGCATGCACTGGCTGAGAAATTCGGCACATTCGACAATTTCTATGCCGATGCAGAGGTAAGTGCTGACGGTCATAACTGGATTAATTCGGCGAATGCCAGCGACTACAACGAGAAGATGTGGCCGCAGGATTATTCTCCTGGCGTGGGCCGTAATCGTGACTACGACTTTGAAGGTGGAAGCAACATCAATCTCTCGCCGGGTGGCTACCTGTGGGACTCGTCAGCGCAAGCAGGCATTAGCTATCGGAACTATGGCGAGTTCATCGTGGATAAATTCACGGCGAAGGATGTCAAGATCATTCCTGCAAACCAGTCTTGCCCAGGTGCAATTGCACATTCCTATAGTGGTGTCACCATTCCAAAGGGGAGTGTTCTGTGCTTCCCGGCAGAAACAATCAACCCGAAATCAACACCGAACTTAGTTGGTCACTTCGATCAGCAGTTCCGTACCTTCGATATGCGCTATCGTGAGTCTGATCGTATCACAGAATGGAGTCGTGAGTACAACCAGTTTGTGTCGAACAATAACCTGCCACAACTGGAAATCCTGCGCCTGCCAAACGATCATACTTCGGGCACATCGCCGAATCGTATTACGCCACAATCTGCTGTTGCCGAGAACGACCTCGCGGTTGGTCAGGTTGTGGACCTTGTGAGCCATAGCAAGTACTGGGCAAATACGGCAATTGTAGTTACTGAAGACGATTCGCAGAATGGTCCCGATCACGTCGATGCGCATCGTACTGAAGCTCTTGTTATTAGCCCATATACGCAGCGTGCTCAGCCGTTTGTCGATCACACGCTTTATGACACTGCTGCGATGGTTCGCACCATTGAACTCATTCTTGGCCTACGTCCACTGAGCCAGTATGACTATGCTGCGACTCCAATGTGGCGTGACTTCCACAAGAATGCTGATACAACACCGTTTAAGGCATTGCCTGAGAAGTATGGTCCCGATCAGGTGAACACGGCAACGACATATGGAGCACAAGCGTCGGCCCATATGAATTTTAACGTTGCTGACATTAGTTCGCAAGATCAGGCGTTGAACACGATTCTCTGGGGTGCCGTGAAGGGTGCGAACTCCCCGTATCCTGGTAGTAACGGTGGTAGTTCTGTCGCTGATAGTGATGGCTAAACATGGTGTAAGCCACGATTAAATGTTAGTGTAGCAACAGAATGGGCATGTAGTATTGACTGCATGCTCATTCTCTTGTAACCATGGAGGATTCATGAAGCGATTCACTCGTTATTTTCTTTCTGCTGTGTTGTTGTTAACACTTTCCCTATTGTGTGTAGCTTGTGGTTCTAATACCTCGTCGAGTACCGCAAGCGGTTCAGCCTCTACCGCCACAACGACTACCGCGTCAACTCCTCAAACGGGTGATGCTACCGCAACTGTTGAGGAGACTTCATTAGTTCAGCAGATGACGCTCGTCGATTTGCCCACTGTCAAAATTAATGGTTCCGACTACACAATCACTGGTAAGATAAAAAATGGGGACTCAAAGAAACACGATATTTATGTTTTTGCCACACTGAATGACGGCTCAGGAAAAGACGTGTTGACAAGTACGATCTTTAAAGTGGAAGACCTGGATGGAGGCGATACCGGTTCGTATACCATTACGGGTACGGGCGTTCCTGCGAATACGAAAACGCTGACTGCTCACGTCACTGTCACGAAAGTAACATTCTCTTATTGAGGCTCTGAACTGTTGGGGCTTATTTCTGCTGGTTTATCAGACGCGCGTTGTGGTGCAGAGAATAGCTCATCGACGGTGGGTAAATCTGTTGCCATAGGACCGTGAATGAGAAAGCATATTGACTTTAGCTCACCATATCTTCAACAAACCATATCCAGCCGCGTGAGTCTACAAAGATACCGACGCCAACTCTATGGAGCGTGGTGCTTGTCAGGTGAATGCGGTGCCAGCCCGATGGCGGTTCATTGATCATGCTCTCTTGCACGTTGGAGACGCCGCCCCACGCGCTTGGATAGGGGCCAGCCATGCCGATGCACTCGCCGCAGTCGCTCACACCATGAAACCCTTCATTCCCGATACGTGTGCACTGGTCTAACCCACTGGGGCAGGTGTGGCTGAAGCCGCAATGCACCATGTCCCATGCGTGTTGGCGTGCACCAGCCGAGAGGGTGACATTCCAGGTAAATGGATAGAGACCACGAGCGGCACGATCACTATTGATGAGTGCAAAAAGTTGTTGTGTTAGTGTAACTTCGGCCCCTGTTATCGCTGGCGGTGGACCATATGGAGAGTTACCGAGGCCGCCGACTGGAATTGTGCTGGGCGGCGTAGATTGTGGTGGCGCGGTTGTAGGCGTTGGTCGCGGATTTGTGTTCGTTGTGGAAATTGTACTTGGCTGTGTTGGAGTTGCTACTGGTTGCGTTGGCACATGTGTGGGAGATGGGTTTGTTTTAGCAATTGGTTTTGCTGGAAGATTTGCAACCTGCTGAGCAATGACTATCTGCGCGGTAGCAGTGGGTGCTTTGTCTGCATTCAATTTGTTGGAAAACACCTGTGGAGGAGGAGACGAATGTCCCTGCTGTGGCCCACAAGCACTTAAGAGAACAATTGTTAGCAAACCGAGCACAATAGCAATTTTTCTACCCACGACAGTATCTATCCTCCTATATCGCAATACAAAATGTATGACACATAGGAAGATAACACATTCTTGATACATTTCTGCATAATGAAGCGATATCTGGTACTTTTGTGTAGCCTGACGTTATGCTAGAAGCGGCATGTCATGACTATAGCACTCATATCGTCCGGTTTGGCTCTTACCGTCATGCTACGATCTTGTCGCGACCGCTGGAGCGAATGCTCAACTAGCAAACGTGCTGCGGATGTACGTAGGCTGCCACGTAGAATATCCTCAATCTCTTCATCCGTGAGGTTATCGTGAATACCGTCGGTACACAACAGAATACGGTCTCCTGGTACGACCGCGATTTCAGACGTGTGAATGTTCGGGGGAACGGGACCGCCGAGAGCTTGTGTGATGCCTCCACGAAGGCGGAAGTAGCTAAACTCCATATCTGTAAGCTGCTCGGCGCGCATGGCTTGATCGATGCGGTGCGCATCTTCGTCTTTGACGACATGGTTTTCAACGAGTTTTGCGAGCAGTCCATCGTCGTTTGTGAGGCGTTTCAATGGCTCATCCTCGCGTAACAGGTAGACGCGACTATCTCCTACATGGGCATAGAAAAGTGTATAGCCACGCGTCTCAGGCTCACGGCAGATAGCGGCCAGCGCAACGGTCGTCGCGAGATCATCGGTTCCTGCGCGACGTGCACCCTCGGTACGGACAAGATCATCGGCACTTTGTACTAAATGTTCCAGGACGGAGCAGAGAAAGTTATCACCGGGATTATCAATTAAATCATAGACTTTACGCTTCTTTTGTAGCTGTTCGAGGACGCGCCGCCAACCTTGATATGTTGCGCGAACGGCTGTTTGTGAAGCAATTTGACCCGCAGCACTACCGCCAACACCATCGAATACTGCCGCCAACCCAGTACGCTCGTCAACAACGATGCTGTCTTCGTTACGATTTGGATGACGTTCACAGGCAATTGTGTGGCGCGCGAAGAGTAAGGGCGTAAGTTCTGCCGCATGATACGCTGTATGTGTTATGGGTAAGTGTATAGAGTGTCCATTGGAGGACCCTTGATGCATAGTTTGATGCGGCATCGGTGTCGAATGCTGCCTTTCAGAATTTGTTATCACTGTTTTTTACTACCATAGAAGAATATAGAAGTCATTATAATGTCCGTCCTAGATTTTTTAAAAAGAAAGTAGGGTATACGTGTCAGTATAGCAGAAAGCGGACTAAAAAGAAAAGTCTTTTGTACTCTTTTCTTTAAATTAGCTGTGCGATACGTAAAAAGTTCTCGAACAGAATGCGCGTATGTTCGCGATACTGGCTATAATAGTGTGGTCGGTCGCGTATAATGCGCTCGTATTCGCTCTCGCCAAGTGTACTGACG
>CAXTUE010000336.1:0-3200 GCA_964247355.1 uncultured Ktedonobacteraceae bacterium
CCGATACACTAATCTGAAAGGACTGATAGACGGAGCAAGTGCGGCAAGCACCATAATAATCGCGCTAATAAGTACAAGAACTGGCACATTAAAGATGAACGCTAAAGCAGTAAGGACCGCGACCGATGCCTGTGAAAACTTGGCAAGATGTGCATCAACGCGCGGTATTGAAGTTGCGACTGTCTCCATGAAATGTTGTTTCCTCTTCGGTTAAAGCAAGCAGCAAAACTCTATGCTCAACCAAATACTGTGTACAGCTACCTATTAGCAACAACATCCCGTAGGTTACGGTTATTCCACACATTCTAAAATGTAGTTTGGACTCATTCCAGTACGTTATGATTTGTTAAAGCAAAAAATTGTTAGGGGAGATTGACCACGCCTTTTAAGTAACCTTAAGGCCAGAAGGACGTGACAAATTAATTCCTATGCCGCCAAACGCAATTGCTCCAACAATCGCAACTGGTCGTCAATCGGTGTTTGAGACATGTTCATGTCGAAGAAGACATGATTCGCACCGATTTGTTCGAGACGCGCAATGTCTTCGCGAATCTGTTCGACGGTACCACTTAAGATTGGCCGTGGGTCGGGTAGCGGCTTCTCGCTAGGTTGACCATTAGCACGTACGACAATCAGCATCTTCTTTGGGTCACGCTCCGCCGCTTGCACCATCCTCAGAAATCCTTGTATCCCTTGTTCTAACATCTCCCAATTCCAGGCACCAGGATTTGAACCATCAGCAAAGCGTGCGGCGCGTTCGAGTGAGGCAGGTGAATAAGCCCCTATCAAGATAGGAGGTCCATCAGCTTGTACAGGTTTAGGACCGATATCGGACTCTGAAATAGAATAAAAACGACCCTTGTAGCTTACAGGGTCGGGTCCCCATGCGGCGCGCATAGCTGCAACAAATTCTTCCATGCCACTGCCACGACGCTTCATCGGCACGTTCGCGGTCTCGAACTCGTCCTGCATCCACCCTTGACCGAGACCAGCAATCACACGTCCATTGCTGAACTGATCAAGCGTGGCAAAGCGTTTCGCTAACACAACAGGTACATGAAAGAGTGCGTTAATGATGCTCGTGCCAAGCTTGATACGTTCTGTTTTGGCGGCGACATATGTAAGTGTTTCAATAGGATCATAAATAGTCGCATACGCCTTCGGCATCGGAGCCTCTGGCATTCCAGGGATTTGCGCTATTGGACGAGTCGGACGCAGCAGACGTTCAAGCACCCATACGGATGCATAATCCATACGCTCAGCCTCTTGAGCTACACGTACAATGTTTGCTGGTGATGCGTTCTCGCCTATCTGTGGCAAAGCAATACCAATATCCATGAAAAATCTCTCCTTGTACTCTTTTTCTATATATTATTTTCGGAAGCATCTTTGTTTCCATTTCGGAAATAATAATACAATAGGAAATCATAATTGTCAAGAGTTTCGGTTGTGAAAATGCATACTTCAAGTGCGAAAAAATGGGACACATGACATGTATCTATGGAGTTGGGTTCGTATATGCTTATGTATATACGTTAGTTCGATAAAAGGAGTGGGAAAACCATGCAACTGTGTGAGAGGAGCCTTGAGATGTACTTTGAAGAAATCAATCCTATGTCTCGACGCTATGCCGAAAAAGTTTTTCAACAGCACGATGCGGAAAAAATTGAAGCGGCTCTACTACGTGTAACATTTCACGATGAAGACTGGCGATGGGTGCAGTCGTATTGCCTCGAATTCCTAAAATATCCAGATAAAAGCGTTCGTACGGTTGCAGCCACATGTCTAGGCCATTTAGCATGTATTCATGGTACGCTCGATATCAACATCGTTGTGCCAGCACTCAAAGCCCTACTCACTGATCCAGATGTAGCCGCAGAAGCATCCAACGCGCTTGATAATATCGCGCTGTTCGTGCGCAACAATGTAGGAGTCTAACTCTATTACACCCTTGTAGCAATCAACAACGTTATAGGAATGTTGAAATGTGGCATATGTCCTTGCAAGAGTATTGATGTACTTATAGGGTGTAATAGAATTAGACTCCTACGTTTTTACACTGTCCCCAGTAATGTCTCACGCCGCTCTCTCAAAAACTGCGCAATCTTCTCTGGCTCATCCTCATCAAGAGCCATGCGTTTGAGGTCGCCCAGTACTGTGCTCCATTGCTCTTTGGCAGGCAGATAGCGGTTGTCGCGGGCCACGAGTTCCTCGAAGATGCGCCGTTCCAGTTCATGCCATGCGGAACGGTCGCGACCATCAAGTTCGTTATCGTCGGGCGCATAGTCCTGGTCGTTGGTATTATTGTCGATGCGCACATAGAGCGGGTTGAAGGCGTTACGTATCATCTCTTCCATACGTGGCATATCGAGCGAACCTGCATCGAAGCTGAGTGTGCCTACGAGATGTATTTGCACAACTGGCTGTCGTGTGCCGGTTGCATGTATATGACCCTCACGTTGGCAATAATCTTCGAGGCGCGCATACACTCTTTCAGGTTCATTCAAACCATCAACGCGTAGATCATAGCGCACAAAGGGACGGCGGTTGCTTCTGATATGCTCTGCATGATGCACACGCTCTTTGCGACTGAGGTCGATAATGCGCTCCGGTTCTTCCGTATCGATCTCGACATAATAGTAGCCGCGCGAGTCCCATTGCGACTCCTCAGCGCCACAGGTCTCAGTTGAGCCGGGGTTGTACATCCACCCATCGAACTCGTAGGGCTTGTGGACGTGTCCAAGCGCAAGATAATCAACGCACTCACGTAACGGTTGAAAATTCGCCATCGAGGGCAGTCCCTGAATACGTGCCACGATACCTTCAACGCCCGTATGCATCATCAGCAGCCGATACTCGACCCCGTTTTCTTCCGCGCGCGCATCCTTCATCACCTGTGCCATGCCCTCAAGCCCCCGTGTCGTCGCAGCTCCCAACCATGGCAGACCATAGACGCGCAGGCGTCCACCTGCTACATCAACATGTGAGCCGCGCATCGTATCGGCTTGCCATTGAGCTAACATGGGCGCACCATCTTGCATATATGGCGCAAGCAAAACAATATAGCCCTGATAGCACAGGAATTGCAGCCATGAGGTGCCATCGCGATAATAACTGCGGTCGTGATTGCCCTCAATCGCAATCACCGGAATACCTCTATCCTTAAGCTTCTTCAGTCCCTCAATGGCGTGAATCAGCGT
>CAXTUE010000336.1:3224-3503 GCA_964247355.1 uncultured Ktedonobacteraceae bacterium
ATGGCGTCAATGGCGCGTTTATTGAACAGGTCGCCCGCGATCACTAGAAAGTCGACCGAACGCTCTATCGCATCGTCTATAATGTCCCAGAAGGCTGTGCTAAAATCGTTAAAGCGTTCGCGCACACCGTACTGCTCATAACCAAGATGCGTGTCGGCGACATGAATAAAAGAAGCTCGCATAGATTGTCTCCAAGAAAAAATAGTCTGTAGTGAACATTTACACTTCCAATCGGGGTGGGCGCATGGAAGTGTAAATTTTAAATAAAATGTTTATTGA
>CAXTUE010000336.1:3513-3776 GCA_964247355.1 uncultured Ktedonobacteraceae bacterium
TACTTTTCTTTGGGGGGGCGCCTTTTTTTTTTTTAAATGTTCACTACAATGTTAATGCATTGGTGCAGGTCCAGTCACAAATCCGCGTACACTCGCCGCCGCAAGCACCAGTACTGCGATACTGTAAATCAGAAGGTCGAGCCGCCTGTTCTTGCCGTTTGTTGTGTAGGTGAGCGCGATGGGAAGCGCGAAAACTACGATGCCGCCGTAAACATAGTGTAGCCAGTACAATCCTTCGCCGCCACCTGGTTTCTGCCCAAGTA
>CAXTUE010000336.1:3786-5497 GCA_964247355.1 uncultured Ktedonobacteraceae bacterium
GCGTTACACCGAGCAGACCCTGAATGCCACCGAGAATCGCCGTTACGAAGAGCGAGATGTACCAGGGCCGCTTTGCCGCCAGCTTTCTAAAGTACAGAATAAGCCCCCACATCCCCGCGACAACCGAAGCCGTGAAAATCAAAAAGAAATTGTAATAATGAACTGTGACAACAGCGTCTAACACGTCTCACTCCCTTATGCATTAATGCATTCTTATATGCACACGTAAAAACGGAAGGACTTCTAGGAAAATCTTCTCTTCTATCCTCGCGAAGCGAGGATAGAAGAGAAGATTTTCCTATTTTTCTAACACCTGCCGCATGTACTCGCGCAAGGCGGGAGCGATATCAGGACGTTTGAGTGCGTAGGCAATATTCGTTGTCACTAGACCAAGTGGCGTACCTGTATCATAGCGTTCGCCAGCGAAGCGGATACCGAAGCAATGACCTTCCTCTGCCTGCATTGCCAGCGCATCGGTAATCTCAATCTCGCCACGTTTGCTTGGTGGCGTGCGCTCTAGCTTCTCGAAGATGTCCGGCGTGAGCAGGTAACGTCCCGCAATGGCTTGATCGGATGGAGCTTTCTCCGCCGATGGCTTTTCGATAAGGTGCGTCACCTTCACCACCTCTGGTGTAAGCTCTTCTAATGCAACGATGCCATATGGCGATACTTGGTTGGGCGGAATAGGAGCACTGAAGAGCGAGAGGACCGAACCGTTATATTTTTCATAGACCTCGATCATCTGTGGAAAGATAGGTGTTTCTGGCGCAACCAGTTCATCGCCGAGCATCACAACAAACGGCTCATCGCCAACCGCGTCCTTTGCGCATAGAATAGCGTGACCAAGACCAAGTGGAGCGGACTGGCGAACGGTGATATAGGAAGCCATTGTCTGCGTACGACGCAATTCTTCGAGTTCTTTTTGCTTGCCTTTACGCTCAAGAATAGCTTCTAGTTCGGGAAAACTGTCGAAATGGTCCGCAATACTGCCTTTGCTTCGACTGACCACAAGAATAATTTCCTCGATGCCCGCCGCGACCGCTTCCTCCACCAGATATTGCACTACCGGCTTATCCACCAGTGGCAACATTTCTTTAGGTGTAACCTTACTGGCTGGTAGCACCCGTGTTCCTAAGCCAGCAATGGGCAACACAGCTTTACGAATCTGCATATATCCTCCTAGATTATTTCCGTCAATGTATGTCTTTGTCGAAATATAAAGGTTAATCATGAAAATACTACTTGTTAACCCTACCTATTGTAGTGGATACCTTACGTGAGGTCAAATTATAGCCATTCTCCCCCTTGTAATATACGTATACGTATATTATACTTGGCTACAGAAACGTATTGCTATTCTAGTCCTTTAAGTAAGAAGGAGAAAAACTCATGCTGTGCCAGGAGGAACAATCGTCAATGCCAAACAAAACCATTTACGTCGCCGATGCTGACTTGCAGACGTTTGAGCGCGCACAAGAGCTTGCAGGTGGCAATCTTTCTTCAACCATCGTGCAGGCACTGCGTCGTTTTGTCGAGATGGAGGAGGCAAAGGAAAGCGGATTCCGAGAAATCACGATCCGAGTGGGCAGTATCGCGCCTATACGTAAACGGTTCCTGGGTCGTCTGCTGGCGAAAGGACAAACGCGCGAACACAATGGTGCGACCAATGTTATCTACAAGGTGTTCCTAACAATGCGTGGCAAGTTCGCAC
>CAXTUE010000336.1:5540-5792 GCA_964247355.1 uncultured Ktedonobacteraceae bacterium
AAAGCAAGAAATCCACGACCAGAAGAGATATTCCGCTTTGATGTATTCGATACGGTGGAAGACCTCAAGCATGCAGTTCCGCAAGAGTTGTATATCGCGGTGTTACAAGCAATGAATACCCCTGATGGTATCGAAATGCTTGATATATAATGCTGTCTCTCAACGAATGGCTAACTATTGAGTTATGTTCACCCTTAATTAATACGTTGAAGAATAATTCACATTTTTTGCAAAATTAAAAAATTTAAAAAA
>CAXTUE010000337.1:0-5776 GCA_964247355.1 uncultured Ktedonobacteraceae bacterium
ACCAAGCACAGATAACGCTGCATCCATTGCTGATCGAGGAAGAGGCACACGACATGGTGCATCGCATGGAGCACATGCTGCAACGTCAGGGCATCTCGCTGGATCAGTACTTCAAGATGACGCGCAAGACGCACGACCAAGCGGTGGAAGAGGCCAAGCCAGAGGCGGAGAAGCAGGTCAAGCGTCAACTAGTCCTTGATGAGCTTGCAACCGAAGAAAAGATCGAGATTACGCCAGAGGACCTTGAGTCTTTGTTCAACGCCTATGCACAAATGGGGCAGGAAATGCCGCAGACCGAAGAGCAGGTACGCGCACTCGCGATCAGCTTCCGACGCGAAAAGGCCATCACGCGCCTTGTCGAGTTGACGACCGATCCTGATGCGGAGCTTGACGAGGAAATCGAAGAAGACACCAGCGTGGAAAACGCCGAGGCTGCCGCGCTCGCGGGTGACGAACTCGTGGATGTAGTAGAGCCAGGAGAGATAACAACATCTACAACAACGGATGAGGTACGTGGAGAGGGAGTGGTAAACACAGCAGCGACCGAACATACAGGTGATGAGGCGTCTGCAACACCTCAACCCGAAACGCCGACAACGGAACAGTAGAGAAGGATAAGGGCATTTCTACCATAGAATGCCCTTACCGCTTAGCGAAAAAGAAAATTGTTGAAGTACACCTCTAAAGGGAAAAGGTGACAGACGTGGCAAACTCGAAGAATGTGCGAACAACGTATCGTTGCTCGTTTTGTGGCAAGAGCCAGGATCAGGTTCAGCGACTTATCGCTGGCCCTGGCGGGGTCTATATTTGCGATGAGTGTATCGACCTGTGTCGAGAAATCATTGATGAGGAGCAGGCAACGGTTGCGAAGCCCCGACTCCAAACGGGCAAAATACCTGCTCCAAAGAAGATTTACGAGCAATTAAGTCAATACGTTATCGGACAAGAGCGGGCCAAAAAGACACTTTCGGTCGCAGTCTACAATCACTATAAGCGTGTCGGTGTTGGTATGCAGATTGATGATGTTGAACTGGGCAAGAGCAACATCCTGATGATTGGCCCAACGGGTTGTGGTAAAACGCTACTTGCACAAACACTGGCCAAGGTGCTGGACGTGCCATTCTGTATCGCTGATGCTACGGCACTTACTGAAGCTGGCTACGTTGGTGAGGATGTCGAGAACATTCTGCTGCGCCTCATCCAGACCGCCGATTTTGATGTGGCGCGCGCCGAGCGTGGTATTGTCTACATCGACGAAATCGACAAGATCGCCCGCAAGTCGGACAATCCGTCGATCACCCGCGACGTATCAGGCGAGGGCGTACAGCAAGCCCTACTCAAAATCATCGAGGGCACGATTGCCAACGTGCCACCACAGGGTGGTCGCAAACATCCTCACCAGGACTTCATTCAAATCAACACCGCCAATATTCTCTTTATTTGTGGTGGTGCCTTCGAGGGACTCGATAAAATTGTCGAGCATCGACTTGGTAGTAATAAAACTATTGGCTTCCGCTCGAAGGAAGAAGAGGGTGCTGACGAGAGCAGTAAGGAGTCAGTGTTGACGCAGATGATTCCCGACGACCTGCTCAAGTATGGGCTTATTCCCGAATTTGTCGGGCGTCTCCCCGTCACGGTTGCGCTGGAAAGCCTGGATAGAGCAGCCCTCATCCGTATTCTGACTGAGCCAAAGAACGCGATAGTCAAGCAGTATCAGAAGTTTTTACAGCTTGACCGTGTAGAGTTGAGTTTCACGGGCGATGGACTTGAGGCGGCTGCTGATGAGGCACTCAAGCGACGCACCGGTGCGCGCGGTTTGCGCAGCATTGTGGAAGATGTGTTGCTTGATGTGATGTATGAAATACCTTCGCGTGGTGATGTGAAGAAAGTCATCATCAACCGTGAGGTGATCTCAGATCACCATAAACCGTTACTTGTAACGCGCGGTGATCGCAATAATGCTTATTCTGAAGATGAGTCTGCTTAACGCAGACTCATCTTTATTATTTCCAATAATTCAAACAACGTAGTGAAGGTGGGTAGAACGTAGCGAGGCGTGAGAAAGACAGGCATATATATGAGCGAGGCGGCTGATTCAGGTATTGCACAGAACGTACAACGGGATGAGAGCGATGTCTATCCTCTCGTCGCGCTGAAGAATGTTGTTGTGTTTCCGCATAACAGTCACGCGCTGGTCATCGGGCGCGAAAAGATGGTGCGCGCCACTGAAGAGGCTCTAATGCTGCCTGCCCGTACAATGGTCGTAGGTATGCAACGCTCCACTGAAATCGCCGATCCACAACTGCAAGACCTCTTTCATGTCGGCACATTAATCGAGGTCACTTCTATCAAACGCCAGCAGGACGGGACAATCCAGGCACTGGTACGCGGCATTCAACGCGTGAGCATCACAGAACTTCTCGATGACGAGCCGTTTCTACATGCAAGAGTAAGTATGCAGCAAGAAGTGCAGCACAAAGGCCCGCAGGCTGACGCACTCATTCGCTATGCAACCAACCTCTTTGAACACTATGCACAACTCAATCGTCGCTTCTCTGTTGAAGACATCAATTCCATCGTCGCTCTCAAAACGCTACCTCGCCTCTCGGACACGCTGGGAGCACATGTCATCACCGACGTACAGCAGCAGCAGGACTTGCTGGAGACATTCGATCCGATGGAGCGACTGAACAAAATTTGCGTAATTCTCGGCAACGAAATCGAGATACTGGAGCTTGAAGGCACCATACGCAGCCGGGTTCATTCACAGGTGGACCGTTCGCAGAAAGAATTTTATCTACGCGAGCAACTGCGCGCGATTCAAGAAGAATTAGGCATGGATACCTCTTCTGAAGCGGACGAACTGCGTACTAGACTTAAAGAGAAGGCTCCACCACGGGAAGTCGCGGTCAAGGTGCGTAAAGAAATTGACCGCCTGGAGCGCACACCAGCACAATCCGCCGAGATAACTGTGCTCCGTTCATACATTGATTGGGTATTGGCACTACCGTGGCATGAACGCACACAGGACCGTTTCGATCTGTTAGAGACGCGGCGTATTCTTGATGATGACCACTATGGGCTAGAGGGCATTAAAGAGCGCGTTATCGAGTTTCTTGCCGTTCGCCAGTTACGACAACAACTGCTCAAGCGACAGGAACAACACGGAACGCATGTGTCCGTTGCAAAAGGCGAGAGCCAGGGACAAATTCTCTGCTTTATTGGCCCGCCAGGAGTTGGTAAGACATCGTTGGGTCAATCGATTGCGACTGCTTTAGGGCGTAAATTCGCGCGTATCTCGCTTGGGGGCGTACATGACGAAGCCGAAATTCGTGGACACCGCCGCACTTATGTTGGCGCACTGCCCGGCAGAATTATTCAAAGCATGAAGACTGTCGGTGTGCGTAATCCTGTCTTCCTGTTGGACGAGATCGACAAGCTATCCTCCGAGTACCGTGGCGATCCAGCGTCGGCCTTGCTAGAAGTGCTTGATCCACAGCAAAACAGCACCTTCACAGACCACTATATGGAGGTGCCGTTTGACCTCTCCGAAGTGTTCTTTATTTGTACGGGCAACGTAAAATACCAGATACCACGTCCTCTCGCTGATCGCATGGATATTATCGAGTTGCCGGGCTATATTCTGGACGAGAAGATCAACATCGGGCTACGTCACATCTTACCGAAAGTGCTGAACGAACATGGTTTGACGCCTGAGCAGTTGAAGATACCTACCGCTGTCATGCAACATATCGTGACTGATTACACGCGTGAGGCTGGCGTACGTAACCTCGAACGTCAATTGGCCGCTATCAGCCGCAAGGCGGCGCGACGCGTACTGGAAAAGCCGAATACACGTCTGCGCCTCACATCTCATAGTTTAGAGCAGTATCTAGGTGCTCCACGCTATAGTAGTGCGCCACCAGTACAACGCTTCCGGGTTGGCGCGGCAATGGGCCTTGGCGTCACTGAGAATGGCGGGATGCTGCTCTCGGTCGAGGTCGTGACGATGGTTGGCAAGGGCGACCTGCTGATCACGGGTCAGCTTGGTGATGTGATGCATGAGTCTGCGCGGGCGGCCCTTTCCTATATCCGAACACGCGCGGACGAATTGCATATCGATCCCAACTTTCAGGAAAACAATGATTTGCATATTCACCTACCAGAGAATGCTTTGCCAAAAGATGGGCCATCTGCGGGTATTACTATTGCGACCGCTATTATCTCAGCCCTCACGCGTCGCCCTGTACGCAGCAATCTTGCTATGACAGGAGAGATTACGCTTCTGGGTAGCGTGTTAGGCGTCGGCGGGCTAAAAGAGAAAATTCTTGCCGCGCATCAGGCTAATATCACACATCTAATTGTACCGGCAGAAAATAAAAACGATTTGGTAGAGATACCGGCGAAGATACGACAGAGCTTGAACATTACGCTTGTAGATAATATGGATGCCGTAATTGCTACTGCGTTACTCGAAGCTCCTCAAGGGGAAGAGCAAGAGATATATACGCGACCCCCACTACGCCTTGACGAACAACGCGAAACACGAAATCCCCACGATAGTGCTTCTCGTCGTCCCAGCATTATCGCGAACGAGCAATGGGAGCAAGACGGCATCGACCCATCCGCATTTATGATTCCACCTGTTGAGCAACACTCGCATGACTCATCGCAAGCCCATGCTAAAGGCGACAATATTTAATACGACAGGAAGACTCTCGTGGCCTCTCTGTGAAACGTATGTGTATCAATCTCGCCTTAGAAATCTATACGAGATAAACGCCTGCTTCGTTCGTTATACAAATTGAGGAGCTAAGCTAATTATTTTAAACCAACTTTTAGGTATATCCTGCGTATACTGAATAGGGGTAGGTAGTAGCTGAAAGAAATAGACCCTAACTGCTTCCCTATCTGCATTTTTATGAAGGGAAGATGGAATGCTTCTCGCCGCAATGATTTGATTTTTTGTATGTAGAGAGGAAAAACTCATGAGCTATCAGGGACAAGACCCTAACCAGCAAGGCCAGAACCCCAACCCGTTCGGTGGCTACAATCCCGTGCCTCAACCAACCGATCCCTATAGTGGGCAGCAATACGGTCAACAGGGACAGCAAGGGCAGCAGGAACAACAAGGCGGCTACGTCGGCTATGGACAGCAGCCGCAACCAGGTTATGGACAGCCGCAACCGGGCTATGGTCAACCGGGCTATGGACAGCAGCCGGGCTACGGCCAGCAACAACCTCCATATGGACAGACGGGCTATGGACAGCAGCCGGGCTACGGTCAGCAGCCGGGAGGTTATCAAGCACCTAACTATGGGCAACAGCAACCATATGGGCAACAACAATATGGTATGCCAGGTGCTGCTACAACATCTATGGGTTTATCTCAAAACGTTGCATCTGGTTTAAGTTATGTCTTCACTTGGATAACCGGCTTGATTTTCTTCTTTATGGAGAAGCAGAACCGTGTTGTTCGTTTTCATGCCATGCAGTCCATCATCTTTTTTGGAGGTTTAAGTGTGCTAGGGATTGTGGTCAGAATTATCGCTGCTACAAATCTCCCCTTTATATCACTGCTTGCCGTATGTGTATCTGGTTTGCTTGGCCTTGTATGGCTTGTAGGATGGATAGTACTTATGATAAATGGGTTTCAGGGTAAGTACTTCAAGTTACCTGTCATAGGTGACTATGCCGAGCGTTACGCTAATCAAGGCGTTCAATAAATACTTAGATAAGAAAAGAACAAAGAGAATACCTATTCGCCGAGGCGAAT
>CAXTUE010000338.1:0-5522 GCA_964247355.1 uncultured Ktedonobacteraceae bacterium
TGGAAGCCAGTAACGAGCATCATCCCACATTTCTTCATAAGGAATGGCATTCTTTTTAAACCATGCTGGCTTTATCTCTTCTGACTCTTGAGGCTCCCCTTCCCATTGAGTAGCTGCAAAGACGTGTACTTGTTGGTCCCAGCTCCCATCCTCAACATGAGGAAAGTGGAAGTCGAGAACACCTACTTTATGTATTTCGGGAAGTTGGACATAAATCTCTTCAGCTACCTCTCTTTTTGCCGCCATCTCAATAGTTTCTCCATCCTCTACCTTCCCACCAATCCCAAGCAAATAATTTTTCCCAAACCCTTTCTTTTTTAAGCCTAATAAAACATTAGACTCTCTTAATAAAAAAGTTAGTGTTCTAGGTCGTAACATAGTATCTTTGCCATTCTCATATCCACCGTGATAGAACATATGTAAAAGAGGAATACAGAAATTAACCGTTCACATTATTCAATCATGTTCAATAGTTCTTTAAGCCATGCTTCTTCCAGACGACCGGTACCCATATACATCGCATCCTTCACACTGCTCAATCCAGTTTGAATACAGGCACGTGCTTCGTCTCTTTTGCCCTCGGCGAGTAATACTGCCGCCTCGACACGAGCACGAGTACAGCGATCAACAATGCCACCTTTTGTTTGCGCAAGCCAGCGACGCGCTGCTTCAGGGTTGGCATGGTAACGCGCCTCGAAATATGCCGCCTCCAGTGCAAAGTTCGGACGAATAATTGAGGGCAATTGATTCAGTTGCGTCAATTGCCGCTCCAAGAATTGCTTCGCCCCCACTACATTCCCTGTATCCAGAGCGTGATAGTAGGCAAAGTTACATCCCATAACATCGTCAAGTGTCCCGTCTGGCATTGCTGTACTTTTTTGCAACAGTATAGGACTCCACTCACGAGGGAGCCTACCCGCGAGCAATAGATTATTTAACAGCACTCCCGCACACCAGCGTTCCACTCGTGCTCCGCCTTTCAGCAACATGAGGATGCGCGCACCATCGGTATAATAGCCACCATTATGTATCGGAATGATGGTTGCGACAAAGGTAAATCCTGAGAGCAAAGCTATCCAGAAGAGAACATATGACGTTGTTGCAGATAATAGACCGGGCCACGCGGCGAGACCCAACGAGGCCCCCGCGAGCAGTAAACTCGCTATCGGCCCTCCTATCACCATCACGAGCATCTTCCGTGGAATGTCTTGATCTCCCTGCGGCATGCTCGCAGCCAAACCACCATACGAACCAAGATTTTTATTAAGCCTCACACGTATACCGCGTTGCTCACGCAAAATCATGAGCGGTCCAGCGATCAAAAGCAAAAAGCGTGAGCCAACAAGACGCCCGCCCAGGAGATGCCCGCATTCATGAACGAGAATCACTCCATACAAGATGAGCAGCATAGTAACAACCAGCCAGAGGAAACCCATCGACTGCACACCCGAAGCGAAAAGCGGCTTGACATAAAGTGCTGCCTGGAAACCAACTACACCTCCAATGACCGCTAGCATAAGCATAAAGATAAGCGAAATCAGCATTCGCTTCAGCGATTTTTGCTTAGCAGGTATAGGGAGCGAGAGGCTATTGCTCCCTATAGAAGAAATTGCATGTAGTGTTTCGTGCGTATTGTCCATCGGTCTTCTCCTCTGTCCGAACAAAATGAGTTACTTGATGCCTAAATGATATGAAGATAACTTATGTATAGTTAGTTTGACTCGCTCTTGAGTTCTGCTTCACCATCATGTGTGGATCGTTCAGATTTAGGACGGGGAGCACGTACCACTTTTAATAATAGCGTGTCTTTCTCTGCCGACTCTAACCAGAAGATATTCTCCAGTGGTAGATCAAAATAGGTAGCCAGTCGTAGTGCTAATTCGATAGAGGGAACATACCGTCCGACCTCTAGTGCTAAAATCGTATGACGTGTCACCTCTAAGTCCTCCGCAAGTTTTTCTTGCGTTAGATTGAATTCATGGCGCAATTCACGCAACCTATTTGCAACATGGGGTTTCGTTGCCATACTTGCCTCTCTTAGTTCGTAAGTTTCTCAACACCGTCCTCCAAATCCATATTTGCCATCTCCCGCCAACGCAATTGCACAAGTTTGACCATGTAGATTATGCGTGCGAGAAAGAGAACAATACTTATATGCGCAATCACATCACTGCGCCATGCACGAAAGAAGAGGTAACTCAACAAGAGTAGCACCAATAACCCCGCTATTGCTTTAAGCGTATAAGCACTGGCCTCGTCGTACATCACTTTTTGAAATTCATCTTGCTGCGCCAGATATAGGTCGCCGCTGATTGAAAGAAAACTAACTAAAAACATCAAAACAAGGACAAACGGAATAAGCACAAGAAATATTACTCTCTCGTCAGGAATGTAATAGGCTCCTGCAATACCTAATAATGCGCCCAGCAGCAAGCCATCGAGCATTGCTCTTATCAAACCGCCTGGTTTCATGCACAAATGCACGTAACTGGGTTGCACAATCAAAACAGACATGTTTTTGAACAGTTGAGCTAAGGACTGACAACGTTCTTTTAGTGAGCGAGGAAGTGGCCTTGCTATAAACAGCAATAGCCTGGCGAGTAGAACAGCACACTGAGCAAAGACCCGGCACGACCGCAGGATCAAACGATAATAGTACCCATCAGTCGATGTTTCAGATACTAATTGTCTCATACGCTTGGCTTCCCTCCATCTTTCCTTATGTTAAGCAAACACAACGTTGTGTATACTTAACATAGCATAAGGTCGTGCTAAATGTCAAGTATTTTCAACGCGTTCTATACGTATCGAAGAGGACAGCGAAGATAAGAGCATGTCAGGAGACAACAAAGCAGATGCAGGTGTTTTAAAACGCGCTTAGTATATAGTATAGATGTGTTCACCCTATCAAAACACTCAACTTGTCAGAATGTATCGCTAGAAAAGAGCTAAAGTTATGAAAACACTCACCATCTCAACCCATAAAAAAGACGAAATTCTAGACATCACCGACATAATAGAGGCATATCTGCGTGAGGCGCACACCGAGAACGGCATCTGCAATGTCTTCGTGGCGCATACGACGAGCGCGATTACGACGGCGGACCTGGACCCAGGCACGGACCGCGATTTTCTTGATGCGTTGCGAGGAATGCTACTACGTCTCTCCTACCGGCACCCCCATAATCCAGCACACGCACCCGATCATCTACTGTCCTCGATTATTGGGCCTTCGGTATCTGTTCCCTATGCGAATGGTAAGCTGCTTTTGGGCATTTGGCAACGCGTTGTGCTGGTTGAGCTAGATGGGCCGAGACAGCGTACAGTGCATGTCTCTCACGCGGAGTAAATCCTTTCTAGCGGGTCCCAGGAGAGTTGCCAATGCAGCCCATGACATGCTATAGTAGGGCGCGTAATGCATTGGCAACTTGGAAATTTAGGAAGAAGATTGTAGTCGTATGGCCTCTCAGGGAACCCGACCAAAAGCAACGTCTCGCGCAACTTCCCCTCCCATTCAACTTACCGCGAATCCACAGCAGATTGCCGCGATTGCTCATACGCACGGACCGGCAGCGTTTGTGGCTGCCGCGGGAACAGGCAAAACAACGATTCTTGTGCAGCGCCTTGTACGTTTGATTGCCGACGAGAAGGTTGATCCCGAAGCTATTCTCTGCGTCACCTTCACTCGCGCCGCCGCCGATGAGATGGAGAAACGCGCACTCAAAGCGTTGAAGACCCGTGGCTATACGGCTAAGAATGTCAAGGGCCTCCGCGTCGTGACCTTCCACGGTCTGGGCCACCAGATGTTGCGCGAAAAGCTTGAGTGGACGCCGCAAGAACTCAATAAACGCCTTATCAGTGGCGAACCACGTCAATGGCTCGCGGAAGACATACTACGCCCGTGGCGCAGCGACCGTTCGCGTGGCATGAACTGGGAGGTCGAGATTGCCGACGTGCTAAGCGCGATAGACCGTGCAAAAGAGGGCATGGTCAAACCTGAGCAATCGGCAGACTTCTTTCGTTCGCACCTGTGTATAGAACTAGAGCTTGCCGAACGCTATCAAGATTTTTTTGTGCGCTATGAACAGACAAAGCACAAAGATAAGCTCTACGATTTGTCCGACCTGATCTACGTGCCACTCTCGTTGCTTGAGAGTAGCCCCAAGTTCCGTAAGACGTGGCAAGGAAAATACTCATATCTACAGATCGATGAGACGCAGGACACGAATCCATCGCAGTACAAGCTCATTCAGTATATCGCCGCGCCGAAAAATAACGTTGTCGTGGTGGGCGACCCCGATCAGGCCATCTATCAATTTCGTGGTGCCAGTCCAGAGGCGTCCATTCTCTCGTTTCGCGAGATGTATCCTAAAGGCATCATTTATCGCATCGAACACAACTATCGTTCGACGCCTCAGATTCTCGAAGCGGCCAATAAGCTTATCAGTCACAATGAGACAACGCCCGGTTTTGAAAAGCTGTTACGTGCCACACAACCCGATGGCGGTCCCGTAACCGTAACCGCATATGAGGATCAGGAACGTGAGGCCGACGGTATCGCTACCCGCATCGCGTCGCTAGTCAAGACATGGCGCGAACGGCAAGAGGGATTGTCATTCCAGGATATCTTTGTGCTATCGCGCACGAACTTTCATCTTGCCTCGGTTGAAATCGCCCTGGCGCGTAACGGCATTCCCTATCGTACCGTCGGCGGCTCATCGTTCTTCAAGCGCAAAACAACGCGTGATATGCTAGCTTACCTCGCGTTAATCGATGGTATCCGCGTTCATCAAGAATATCTCACGGCACGTACCAGCCCGACACCACAGAAATGGGATGATATATTCACACCGATCCACTGTGGCGAACAAAACATGGCATTCCGTACCGTAGCAAACATTCCTTCGCGTGAGTATTTTGCGCGTACCGGCAAGACCTCGCATCGCCTCACACCTACCTTTTATGGAACCCTAATCGCTCATGCTGGAGGGCGTCCACTATTACAATACTCCGAGGAGCACAGTTACACCATCACGGCAGAGTATCAGTTTGGCGTCAAGGACTTCGTTGGACTACTGCAAAGGGTCGCGAAGCAATGCAACAATTCTCCTGCACAAGCGATCACGCTTCTACGCCAGTTCGCCTACGATATGCACCTGCGCCACTACGACGGCAAACATAGTGAGAGCGAAGAAGAGACCGAGACGCCCGCGCCAAAGGAAGAGGTCAAGCTAGAGGGCCGCTTTGACGAGCTAGAGGAACTTGCCAACATCGCGCAACGCCACCATACAATTCGCCATTTTCTCACCGCCATGACACGACTCAAAGAGCAAGCGGAAGAGAGCAGCAAGAACAAGCGCGATTGTGTGAACCTGATGACCATTCACAAAGCGAAGGGTTTAGAAAGTCCCGTTGTGTTCGTGATGGGCCTTACCGAAGGCATCTTTCCACACAGACGTTCCTATACCTTAGCCGAGGACGGTCCCGTCGTACAAACAGGTATCGCCGAAGAGCGTCGTCTG
>CAXTUE010000338.1:5532-5741 GCA_964247355.1 uncultured Ktedonobacteraceae bacterium
CTAGAAGCGACGCCGTTGCAGCACGCTTAATCGAGGAAGCCGGTCTTGTACCAACCGACGAAGATGGTGTGCTCAACCCCTACCTCTTCCACCACGACGGCTCGATACGAGAGCCTGACCCGCTGGTGACGACGCCGACGTTGTTTTGAATGGTTCTGACATTTGCGAATAACCAGGGCGCCCGCAAGGGGAACGCCCCTCCCATATAC
>CAXTUE010000339.1:0-1878 GCA_964247355.1 uncultured Ktedonobacteraceae bacterium
CCCCCCCGCCCGATCACACCCAACCACCCCATCCCCCCCCACCCGCCCCCCCACCCCCCCCCCCCCCCCCCCCCCCCCCGCAGGTATCCACCGTAGCACACCTTAGCGGAATATTACAACCGTATCTCGTTGTTCTACGTAGTAGAAGTGGAGGTATAAAACATGATGATGCAGCAGCAAGTAGAACAGGCAAAGGTACAGCCGAAACGCTCTGAACTCTTTTTTCATATCATAAAAACGTTCCGACTACTGGGAGCGTTGCTTACAGATAGACGTGTCCCGTTTTTTCGTAAGCTCGCCTTTCTCGGCATAATAGCATTTTTTCTCGTCGTCTTGTTCTTTCCCGATCTGCTGGGTGAAGCATTTCTCAGCACAGTCTTACCCGTTGTAGGGACGGTGCTTGGTGTTCCGATTGATGCAGGCATTGATTGGATGGCATTTGCGTTGTTGCTCGTAAATTTTATGCGCTTCTTCCCCGAAGATATCGTTTCTGAACAGTATCAGCGTATCTTTGGTCAATAGATACTACACAGAGAACAAAAGCAACAGGCACGACCGTAGTCGTGCCTGTTGCTTTTGTTCTCTGTGTATCAAATAGTAATTTTGTCGTTTGCCTGTTGTGGTCGAAACTTCGCACCATCGTTGACAAAGACGAATGTTTGGTCCTGCGTATGCAGGTGAATGTGAATAATCATGTCTGGCTTATGATCGCCGGTCACGTCACGAAATTCGACGGTAACGGGTGTCAGATCGCTATTGTCGCCCACGATATAGTAGGGTACGACGTAGACGACGGATTTCGCAGGCTCGCCGCCCATCCACTCGGTCACGATGGCTTGACGGTTGTAATTAATGGCGATGAAGTGGCTTTTGTGGGGGAGACTATCGTTATGCCCAACAACCGCATCCGTTTGATAGGTGCGCGGTTTGCCATAGGTGACATCATCGTAGCGTTGCTGACCCCATGCGACGAGGAGAGAGCCAAATACCCAGAGCACAAGCATGGCGACCATGCCAACGCCAAGAGGTAAGAGCCAGTGTACGTTTGAGTTACGCTTCTTGAGATGCCCTGTGGCGGCACCAGTTGACGGAGCGAATTGCTGTGAGGTAGTATGACGAGCGTTTTGACGAGGAAGGTCCTGTGTACCAACACGACGGGGTTGCAGAGGAAGGTCTTGTGTACCGGTACGACGGCGTTGAACAGGAGTGGTAGGAGGATTGGGAGGACTGGGAAGACGTGTTGATGTATCGTAACGCACAACGCTGGTATTCTTGCGTCCCGGTTCATCTAGAAAATCATCCTCCTCATCGACGGGACGTATATTTGTTTTTGGTCCAGTATTACCTCTCACCGCCTGTGTCAATGGAAGAGCATTTGGACCATTGCCTGTGGTCCTACGTCGCCCCTGTGGAGGATAGTCATCACTCTGCGACATGGCTCTCACTTTCTTTTTGTGCGTTTCAGAACGCCTACTTTACACAACTTCCAGGAAACAAAACACAATTACAGTCAATCATACTTCTTTACTGTACACGATGTCAATAATCTGATGTTAAAATAGCCTAAATTGCCTCTTTTTGTACCAAAGTATAACACAGCAAGCCAAATTTTGGGGATAGAATGTCTCCAAAACTTGGTATGCTACATGTGTCTTGCTATGTTCTATACGTTGGGAAGCTGTAAAATAGAGACATGAGTACAGGTCTGATTATGCATTTTGATGAACTACAGTGGAGACCGTAGGGGCTGCGTTCATCACGTCCGTCTCCCGACGATTGTGCGCTTGAACGAAGTAATGCAGATAGGCGCGGGGGTAGGGACCGCATTCATCACGTCCGTCTCCCAATGTGAAAGGCCAGAGACGGACGTGATGAATG
>CAXTUE010000339.1:1888-5739 GCA_964247355.1 uncultured Ktedonobacteraceae bacterium
GGTGTGTTTTTGTGGAACACCATAATCAGGTATGTACAGTGTTGTTTATACGGTTTTGCGTGTCTCTTCCAGGACGGGAACCTTCTCGACGACGGGATGTTTTGCGGTCTCATCTTCGACGACGTGTGAGGTAAGCGTGATACCTTGCTTGCGAGCAAGGAATTCTAGTTTGCTGACCATGTTCTCGATGACCTGATTCCATAAGAACTGACGTGCAGTTTGACGACCAGCATGACGGATGCGCTTCTGCTCCTCTGGATGACGTTGCAGATAGAGGAGATAGCCAACGATTTCGTCGGGGTCCTCGGTCTCGGTGACGAGCGCGTTCTCTAGCGAGATGGCGTAGTCCTCGCCGGTGCTGCCGGTGACGGCGAGACCTTGCGCGGCCATGACTTCGAGCGCGACGAGTCCAAATGGTTCATGCCCACTATTGGCGAGCGTCGCGTCGGCTGCCGCGTAGGTGGTGCGTACAAATTCTTCGGGCAAGAAGAAACGTAGATTGTAGATGTCGGCCTCGCCAGCATTTTCGATGGCTTCAAAGCACTCGTGCAGGTTGGGGCGTTTTGCCACAACGTCTGTGACACTCAAGCCAAGCTGATAGGCGCGGTGCAACACCTCGGCCCCATGTGGCTCAATGCCACCACGGACAAACAGTGTAACGGGATGACCGCTATGCTTGAGACGTGCCACAGCTTCAATCGCCATGAGCCAGCGTTTATCGGGGTCAAAGCGTCCAATTTTGAAGAGGAAGAGGCGGTTTGGATTACCACGTTGCGCAACGGAACGTAGCTGTTGAATGTGGCTATGCTCTACCTCGGCAAGATGGCGCGTTGGAATGCCGTTGGGAATGACCAACGGGTTGACGCCGAGGTCCCACATCTTGTGCTTCATATATTTGCTCACGGTACAGAGCGTGGTGACGAAATTAAGACGGCCCCAGTTGACGCGATGAAGCGACATAAGACTGTTCAGGTTCCATAAGAGCAGTGCTTTCTGGCGCAAGCCGTACCAGTGGAGCAGGTCGGAGATGCGGCACATCACCTCAGCGGTATGCCAGTCCTCACCCAGAATGACGACCGTCTTTTCCTCTGCTACCGCCGGACGCATAATGTCGTTGTAGATAAAATAGGGAACGCTTTCATTATAATCGTAGAGTTTGGCTTCTTCACCTTCATAGACGCCGTTAGGATAATACTTACTAATCCACTGCGACCAACGGTGTAGTATCAAATGGCCGTTTACACGTACTTCAGTTGAAGGTTTATAGGGATCGCCAATAAAGATCAGGTGCGTTGTATAGCCTTGTGTGGCGAGTGCCTCGCCGAGTTCTGTAACACGCGTACCAAGTCCGCCTGCAGTTGAGTAGACATCAGGTCCCTCAAAGCAGAGTAGCACGAACTGCGTATTGTGCGGCGTTATAGCTCCGTCTGCTGTCATCGTCATAGCATATTCTTCCTTGTATTTTTTTGTTGCCCATAGTCCTGTCTTGTGTACGAAATTCAGGCTCCTATCGCATACATGCTACGTACAGTATAGCACGGGATTTAACAGATACTATAAATTAGCTCAACTAAAATCTACCCCTCTCTCCATAAAGAGAGGGGTAGATTTTAGTTGAGCTAATTTATGGATAATACGACATCATCTACGAAGAAGTCGGAAGGCTGATCCTGTCCTTTTGCGTTTGTGCCTGAGAAGAGCAGCGTGACCTGCTTGCCCTTAAAGGGTGCAAGTATGCTGGACACATCGTAAGACCTCTGAGTCCATGCATTGGTCGCGTCGGCGTTACAGCTTTGCTGCAAAGTGCGGGCTTGACTTCCGTCGGGTGCTTGCAATTTCACGCTGAACGTGTCCATGCATTGCGAGGTAGACTTGTTTGTATCGGAGTACCACCAGTAGGTGAGCGTTATTCTTGTGTAGTTAGCAGGAACGGTAAAGGTCTGGAATACACGATCATTACAGCCACCGTACCCGCAGAGGTATGCGCTATACTGACCGTTATGCGGGTTAGAGGGGTCGACAATTTCATTGCCTTGAGCGGATTGCTCCTGCCACGGGTTCGCCGCTCCTGTCTCGAAATCGCCATTTTGTAAGAGCACTGGTGCTTGTGTTGGCGAAGGTATTGGGAGTGGAGTGTCGGTTGGCGCAATGGTTGGACCTGGTGTAAGTGTTGATGGCGGCGTCAACGTGCCACTCCCTGCTGATGATGCAAGATCACGGGCAATGTTATACACGTCGGGCGAACCAATGCCACTGGCGAGATCATAGCCAGGAGTAGCGGGAAAGAACAGATTGTTGCCACTTGTGACATCGTGAAAGGGCGGGTACTGTTGCTGTGTATTGAAAAGGTGATAGAGTGTGGGGTTGGCATGTCCAATCACACTCGCATTGTGTGTTTGTAGATATTGGTTGACCAGCACGAGGCTACTGGCCCAGAATGGCGCGGGACCACTCGTGCCAGCCATTGTCAACAGCTTGAATTTGCCACGGTACAGTAGACGCTATACCCCGGATGCGGATCGCCCGCCGCCGTCAAGTCTGGCACCTGACGATGGCCGTTGCTGTACTTATTTTGTACGCCGGGGCCACTCTGCCAGGAGGGAAGCTTAAACTGCGTACTGAGACCGCCGCCACTACCAGACCCCTTCGGGCCGCGTTGTACCTGTGTCGTATCGGACCAGACAGACTCACTAGCATACGCGCCATTATTTGTTTGCAGGTGAGTCGCGCCAACGCCGGTTACATAGGGGTCGTCGGCGGGCGAGTCGACATTGAGGTTTGTGTCTTGGCAGTCATACGCGCCCGCGTCACCGGCAGCCGCGATAAACGAGATGCCCTGTGCAGCGCCTTGTTTAAAGATGGTGTCCAATGTTTGCAGTTCGGCACTACCAGAACTATTTTCGCACAGGCCCCAGCTCACGGAGGCAATTTGTACTTTGTTGTCGGTGACAATTTTGTTATAGGTATCATTCAAGCCCGGAGTTGTGTTGGGGCCTTCATAGACAATCTGGTTGGCACGGGGCGCGATACCCCCGACGACCTCGATATCTAACTCGGTCTCAACCGCGTTATAGCCAGCGTTGCCATTAAAGCCATCGACCAGCACATTCTTGATGTTCGGCGGTGTTATGCCGTAATTTTGAAAGTATGCATTGACATCGCTGGCCTGATAGCCATCCAACTCGAACAGGCCAATGGTCTGGTTGTTGCCGAGAATGCCGCTATTCTGCAGGGGTGTCACATTATACGCGGAGGCGAGGTCCTTTGGTCCGAGTCCACCAACGGGACCGTTTTGAGCAGTGCGCGAAGTTCGTAGTGCATGAGCGTACAACGGGTGATACTGCGTACTATTATCAAGGCCACTAATAGAAGAGATAAGCGAACTCACCGGAGTTGGCAGACTTGGCGGCACGTCATTGGCAAAAAAGGCATGGTTATGCAAAAGATAGGTATTCATTTGTACATGAAAGCTTTGCTGCACCTGCGCGACCGATGCAGTGGCGTCAATAATAAGATTATTAGGTGCGATATGAGTTATAGTAAAGCCTTGATTTTGTAGATATGCTGTCACCTGTTGCACCGAGTCGGGCGTAGGCGCGAACAATTGCGTAAACTGTTCGGGCGTTACATAGTGATGATAGTTGGGAGATTGCGGATCGTAGAGCGTACTCAAGAAGCCGTCGATATCGGTACCACTGCGCAGTTGTAAGCCGATGGCGAGTTGCACCTGCTGACGCGTATCTTCCGGTTGTAGCAACCGGGCCTGTCGCAGAAGTGGAACTGTTTGTGCGTTCAACCTGACATAGCTTGAGGCGGCATGCACTCGTGCTACGCGCACAACAGCAATACTC
>CAXTUE010000340.1:0-5159 GCA_964247355.1 uncultured Ktedonobacteraceae bacterium
AGAGGTGGTTTGAGAAGGGATAGGTCTTTTCATTACCGATATTACTATGATTACTAAGTGGGACGAGATGGGTTTGTGTGTTTGAGGTGTGGAATGCGCTTTCTTTTGGAAGAGAATGTGTGTGAAGTTGAGTGGATGGGTGAAGTTCAGAAGGAGCTTTACTGTAGTGATTATACTTGATGAATGGGGGAAAATCAAGGGTTTAGTGCCAACACCACAGGGCTTTTTGGTTTACATGATAGACTCTTCTTGCATCTCTGGTAGGGACCGCATTAATCAAGTACAAAAAGGATATAGTAGGCCAAGAAGGGCGTGATTAATCCCGCACTATTCTGTTTAGCCCCCCCCTCTCGGCCGTGTTTTTTGGCGGCCCCTACCGTGCCCTAACGACCTGGTGAATGGCCTTGTCTGTGGGGGCGACGGACGTGATGAAGTCCCTACACGAGCCGGAATCGTTTGTTTAACGCCATAATTGGTTTCTACTTCGCAGTTACACGCATGCCGATGCCGTTGATGGGGGCACCGGTGACGCTGTAGAACTGGATGATTTGCTGGCCGGGAATGAAGTCGAGCTGGTAGTTGCGCAGGATGTGCGAGACCATTGCTTTGATTTCGATCTGGGCGAAGTTGATGCCGATACAGATGCGCGGACCACCGCCGAAGCCGACGAGGGCGTAGGGTGTCTTTTTGTGCTCTTCGCGTGGTGGGGCGAAGCGGTCGGGATCGAAGGTTTCGGGCTGAGCGAAAATGCTGGGGATTCTATGCGAACCCGCGATGGCGTAGAGTACGGGTGTGCCTTTGGGTAGGGAATAGCCGTGAAAGTCAACGTCTTCCAGCAGGCCACGTGGTCCATTTGCCACGGGCGGATACATGCGCTCGGCCTCGCTCAATGCGTTGTCCAGTACCTTCATTTGTTTGATTGCTTCCAATGTTGGCTCCGCATTTGGTGTAAGCAAGGCGTTTTGTTCGTCCATCACGCGCTTCGTATAGTCCTGGTGTTGGTTCAAGAGGTAGAGTAGCCATGCGCTGAGGCTGGTCGAGGTTTCGTGGCCCGCGACGAGCAGGATGTTGAGGTGGGCGATGAGTTGTTCGTTGCTCATGGCGTTGCCAGCATCGTCTCGCGCCTGGACGAGCAGGCCGAAGAGGTCGTTGGTGGGATGTTTGCGACGTTCTTCGATTTTTGGCGTGAGCAGGGCATCGAGTTCGTTGCGAATGAGACTGACTTTGTACTGGAAATCTTGCTCAGATGTTGCGGTTGCGCCGGTCATGAGGAGCCGTAGGAAGAGGTCGCGGAATTGATCGCGTTCGGCGGCATCGGTCAGGCCAGCGAGTGCTTCTGCGGCAACGTCGAAGGTGATTTTGCGCGCTTCGTCGTAGATGTCGACCGTGCCCTGTTCGGCCCATGTCGCGACGCGTTCGCGAATGATGCGGTTCATGAGTGGCAGGTAGTTGTTCATATAGCTGACAGTGAAGGCGGGGTTCATCATGCGTCGGTGCTCGTCGTGCTCTTTACCATCCATGACGAGGAGGCCGCGACCAAACATGTCAAGTGTGCCAAACATCTTGCCCCAGCCCTCGTAGTTCGAGAACTTTTGACGGTTGTTGACCAGCACAAAGCGGTTTGCCTCTGGCCCAATCAAAAAGACAACCTCTCCACCAAACGAGGTTGAACGGAAGATCGGCCCATGTTTCTCATACATTTTTGCCAGAAACGGGCCTACGTTTGTCTGGTAGTCTGCCGGAATCGAAACGGTTGGAATAGCTTTATAGGATTGAACGTTGTTCATGAATTATTGCCTTTCTGCTGCTAGAAGCCGTGTAGCTTTTGTCCAAGTACGGACGCCAATTGAGAGAGAACGGACGCCCACAAGGGGAACGTCCCTACCATACGACGGTCTTGCGTGTGAAGCACGCCATTCCGTGTATAGTAGGGTTAGTCGCCGAGCCGCATTCGGGGAATGATGTGCGACTATGGGCGTCCATTTTCCAGAGTAATTTCCAACGTGCATAATGATATCTCTATCAATTTAATGAATGAAGCTCATTCATTTATGGCTATATTGTATACGTTCATTGTTCAGGTGGGGTTAGAGATTTTCCGACTACTTTTGGCCCTCTTGTAGAGATGGACCAAAGAAGAGGCGTTCGATAAACTCTATCATGTACTGGTGGTAGAGTTCTTCGCGTTCGCCTTTTTCGACTGCAAAGCACTGGTGAAAGATGGCACCTGAAGCAAGTGCGAGTATCTGGGCGTACATCTCGGTGTTAAATGAGGCGAGTTCGCCGCGTGTTACAGCATGACGAAGAATGGCTTCGATGGCGTGAGCGATTTCCTCATTTGACTTCTTGTGTAGAGCAACTTCTTCTGATGATTGCATGTCTATTTGCAGAAAGGACATGAGTTGTTTCTGCTCCTGGCTTATACGGAAGCTGGCATCGATCATAGCACATGGAACCTGCTTAAAAGGCATATCTAGCAAGGCAGGGTCTTGAAACACTCTTGCCAGAGTTGCCTCGACATCGAGCGCGACACCGGTATAGACTTCGTGTTTATTGCGAAAGTAGAGATAGACAGTGCCAACGGCCATACCTGCCATTTTTGCAATATCGGCAATCGTTATTTCATCGTATCCCTTTTGCGCGAAGAGGTTGCGGGCGGCTTCGAGAATAAGTTCTCGTTTGGGACGTGACTCTTCGTGTGTTCGCTCTGCCATCTCTACAACTCCTACCATATGAATGAACCTCATTCATATTTGTACCATTAGTATGGGGGAAAGTCAAGTGAAAAGCAGAAAGATAATAAACTCTTCCTGCTTTCCGATTTTTAGCGTGTTGCTGCCGCGACGAGATCGAAGAGTGTATCGGGCGCGATATCGGTGACGAGTTGATCCCATCCTTGTTGTGTAAAGGGTTGTGGTTCACCGTAGTTAGTGAGGTAGACGGACATTAGCTGGCGACGCGGGTCAATCCACATAAAGGTTCCCGCGCCACCGCTTTTGCCATAAGCGGCAGGACCAAAACCATGTCCACCGGGGTTGAAGCGCGGGTCTACGGAGAGTTCCCAGCCGTAGCCTTTGGGCGAATAGAGCAGACCATCGAGATAGTCGTGGCGTTGTGACAGGACGTGAGGTGTCTGGTTGCTGGTCATTGCGGCAACAGTATGTGGTTGTAGAATGCGTGTATGACCATATGCGCCGCCATTGAGCATCATTTGATTGAATACAGCAAGATCATAAGCATCTGAGAAGACACTATCGCAGCCAACAATGCCGCCCAACCACCAGTCCTGCTCGTCTGCCATCTCACCACGCAAGTAGCGATGGCGTAGTTGAGAGTAGCGTGTTCCAGCGACGCGATCCAAAAGTGGATGGGCAGGAACATTTGGAAAATAGTATGTACTACCGAGACGAAGTGGCTGCCAGATATTTTTGCGAACGAATTGATAGAGCTGCATATGAGTTACTTTTTCGATAAGATGACCAAGTGTGCGGAATGTCAGATCGCTATAGAGTACTTGCGAGTTTGTCGGATACACGGTGGGCTGGGTAAGTTGTACTTGCCATGCGTGAGCAACTTGCGCGGGTGTTGCGCGCGGAGTGCTGGTATCCTGGAAGGTGGCATCGACATCAAGGCCCGATGTGAAGCGAAGCATCTCACGAATTGTGATCGCGCCTTTACCGTGTGCTGCAAAGTCTGGAAGGTAGTGTGCTACTGGATCGTCAAGGTGTAAGATACCGCGCTCAACGAGGAGCATAATAGCGGGAGCAGTGGCGACAACCTTGCTAATCGATTCGAGATCAAAGATAGCGTCGCGACGCATAGCTCCGCCACGTCGGTCTATCTGACCAAAGGCATTCCAGCCGGCGATACGGCCATGACGCGCGACTAACAAGACGGCACCAGGGACGCGACCACTGGAGACCTGCTTTTGGACAAATTGAAACGCTTTCGCGAGGCGTCCTGCATCAAATCCTGCTTCGGCGGCAGAGGTAAATGAAAGTGTTGGAGCATCCAGGACACTTGTACTATGCGCCAGGATTGGTGAAGATGTGATTGGAACTGTGGCGAGTGCAAGTGCTGATGCCAGGAAGTGTCGTCTACGCATTGCTGACTCCTTTGTTAAAAAATAGTGGTGTGCATGTATAGTATCACAGTTTGTTTGGTAACAGTGTATCTATAGCTTACAATACTTGCAACATGGTATTTTGTATGTAGCTACTGTCGTCTCTCTACAGAGAAAATTGTGTTTATGCCGAACTGCTAACTATACATCTCTTTATATGCGTAGTATGACGCTTCTCATTTTATGTTTCATCCAATGATGCGAGCAATGGAGCGTCGTGCAAGGGTATTAATGTATAGATAAAAGGTAAAACGGCGGTGAAAATACAGATTCTTGGCGGTCCTGGTAGCGGAAAGACGACGTTAGCGCAGTCTTTATCCTCCCAATTTTCTATTCCTCATTACGATCTTGATCAGATTGGTTGGACGCATGGTGCTGACATGATGGCACATATTAGCGAAGCCATAGTCATTGCTGAGCGGTCTGCATGGATTGCAGAAGGTATTCACATTATCTGGACCGATGCATTGCTGCATCACGCTGACTACATTGTTTTACTCGATGTCTCCTGGACTGTTGCAGCGTTGCGCATTATTCGTCGCCATGTGATTAAGAGCATACAGGGGACCAATCCCTATCCTGATATGAAGTCGCTTTTCAACTTTTTGCAGTTTACGCGGCACTACTATAAAGATATTATTCGCCCTAATACGTCGGTAGCAGAGGCGTTGCGTTTGTATCTTGCAGAGCAGAAAGAGGACATCGAACTTCCCGAACCAGAAGTTTTACTTGCACGTCTTGAAAAATGCGTCCTTGCGATACCGCTTACCGCAGCCTTTGTGCGAGTACATGTCGAAAAGTATAAGGAAAAGGTTTTTGTGGTTAGGCGCAAGAGTGATCTAAAGCGTTTGCTCAAACTTCTTGAGGAAAGATGATTTTAGGTATGTTGTTTGGTGAGAGAATGAGCATGTTGTAAGGACCAATTTATCACGTCCTTTTAGCATCTCGAATGCCAAGAAGGACGTGATAAATCGGTCCCTACAGGTGCTATTTCACTTGATGTATATCAAGGATGTAGTAGTTATCTATGGAGGAG
>CAXTUE010000340.1:5169-5728 GCA_964247355.1 uncultured Ktedonobacteraceae bacterium
ATTGTGGAAGCAGCTCAGCAACACTACAATCGTCAGGACCTTTTAGATGCTTTGCAAAAGGGATGGAAGCAGTATCTTCCGCAACTAAAGAAGTTGTCAGAGGAAGAACAAGTGCAGTATGCACGGGAACAGGGGTTTGCTCGTGTTCAGGATGTGCTGGTGCATATTTTTGTATGGTGGGAACGGTCTATGCAAAGAACACCCTTGATTATGAGCGGGCAACAAGTGCCAGCTACGGATGTGGATGCTTTCAACGAAGAGATGGTTGAGAATTATAAGCATTGGACCTATAAAGTTGCCGAGGAGAAGTTTGCAGAGGTCTTAGCAGCTTTTGAAAAATTTCTTATAGAGGTATCGGAGGCGGCACTTGAGAACGAGCGTGTTCAGGTGTGGTTGCGCATTGATGCGATTGAGCATTATGAGGCGCATCGGTTGCCAGATGGAGTAAGGCTGTAGAGATATGTGAGGATATGGGAACCTGTAGGGGTCTGCATTACATCACACCGTTTGCGCCAATTGACCTTTTGGGAGGATTGTGGAGATGTTGGATATGTCCTTT
>CAXTUE010000341.1:0-5725 GCA_964247355.1 uncultured Ktedonobacteraceae bacterium
GCGTTGGGCAGGAGGTGCTTGCTATCGGGAATCCACTTGGAATTACACAGACTGTGACCAGCGGCATCGTCAGTGCTCTGGGACGCACCGTTGGTTCAATTCCTGATGCGGTCCAAACAGATGCACCCATCAACCCTGGTAACAGTGGCGGCGCACTGGTCGATCTACAAGGCAAACTGATTGGCATTCCAACATCAGCCGCCATTGATCCAGCGTTTAAGACACCTGCCAACGGCGTTGGTTTCGCGGTGCCATCCAATCGTGTGCAGTTCATAGTGCCACAGATTATTGAGAGTGGCAAAGTAACAAATAGTGGTCGTGCGGCACTTGGCGTAAACGTAACGGATGTCGATCAGGTTCTTGCGGCACAAAATAACCTCTCAATCAACAGAGGCGTGTTCATCGTCAACGTTACTGCTGGTGGAGCCGCAGCACAGGCGGGTCTGAAAGCTGGCGATGTCATCGTACGCGTTGACGAGAAAGAGGTCAATGATGTCTCATCACTGGGAGATGCTTTAGTAAACAAGAAGCCGAATGAGAGCGTCTCGGTGCAAATCTATCGCGGAAGCCAGCAACAGACTATTCAGGTCAAGCTTGGACAGTTACAGGGGTAATAAAACTCGTGCATCCACAAGGGAGCAGTATTTCCCTTGTGGATGCACTGCTTTCGTTAGCGGTTAATACGATGGATGAGGTGGTAACTTTTCGTTACTATCCCAGATCTCTTCATTGCTCGTATTATAGAAACCACTCTGCATCGAGGAGCCAGGGAAAAGGCGTTCAGCAATTGATCTTGGTCTTCCACCTACCCAACTCTCGCTGACAGCCCTTTCATCGTCGACACTTTGAGGAAGCCTTTCTCGCTCTTCTGGTCGCAGCAGAAGAGAAACCTGAGCACAGCCCCACAGTAGGGCAACTACTACGAGGAACCAGATTAACTGGCCCGTCGTTTCAAATCCAAGTATTCTTAAAATGATAGCGATAGCGCCAAGTATGACAGCCCCAACAAGCATCTCTACCCAGTGGCTTCTACGAGAGCGTCGCCGTTGAGAAACACGTGCATTTCTGCGACGTGGAGAAGGCAGTACATGAAGAGAAACTGCAATCTCAGCGCAACACCAGAGCACGGCAACGACAACAAGGAACCATAACACAAGACTTAGATGCTGAAACTCAAATTCCCACAAGAGAAGCCCGACTATACCTGCTACAAAGGCACAAAGAAGCATCAATCCACGTCTGTTCATAGACTTTTCCTTTTCTCTTCTGTACTGCCGATTTTTCTTGTCGTTCCGTTCATACGCTCTCTCTTTACACTCTACCACAAAATAAAAGTACAACAGTAGAATTCTCAGGTTGGTCTCAGGTTTTTCTCAGAATAGCTTCATATCTACGTGCCATACTCTCATCAAGATAGAAAAAGTGGACGGAAAGTATGCCAAAACCAATGGGAGGAAGAGATGAAAGCGCACATTCTTGTTGTGGACGACGATCCACGTATTACCGATCTTCTGCGCCGTATGCTAGCATACGAGGGATATAGCGTCGCCGTTGCTGCTACAGGTGACGCCGCGTTACGGTCCACGCTTGAGCGTGCGCCAGACCTTGTACTACTCGATGTTATGCTACCAGGAATCGATGGGTTGGAAGTTGCGAAACGGCTGCGAGCGGCTGGCGATACGGTTCCCATCTTGATGTTGACGGCGCGCGACGCTGTGAAGGACCGTGTGAAGGGGCTTGAGACGGGTGCCGATGACTATCTGGTCAAGCCGTTTGCCAACGAGGAGTTGCTGGCACGTGTCAAGGCGATGCTGCGCCGCAGATCGACAGAGCATTCCGAAGTACTGCGTTATGCAGATGTGGAGTTGGATACAGGCACACGCGTTGCGCATCGCAAGGGACGCGAGATCGAGCTTTCGCCCACCGAGTACGAACTGCTCGCGCTTTTCCTACGGCGTCCTCGACAGGTATTGACGCGCGACATTATACTGGATCGAGTGTGGGGCATGGACTTCGAGGGGTCCTCAAATGTGATGGAGGTCTACGTTGGCTACCTGCGCTCAAAGCTTGAGACCAACGGCGAACCCCGCCTGATTCATACGGTGCGCGGAGTCGGCTATGTCTGTAAAGAATGAGGTTGCCTCAGTCTCCCTCTTCAATTCGCGATTTTCTCGTTCGCTACGTCTGCGTGTCGTGCTCTGGTATGGCACATTGGTAACAATCGCACTGGTCACATTCGCGTTGCTTGTCTGGGGCGTGACCAACGACATACTCAGTCAGAGCGTTACCAATGCGCTTCATGCTGAGGCACGCGTGGCATCTGTACAGTTAAGAAATGAACTGCTTTCTACTCCTCCCTACTGGCCTACCTCCATTACGCTGCAAGGACTGGATAGCTACAAGGAGCCGGGAGTAGTCGTTGAAGTGCTTGATACTCAGGGGACGTTGCGATACGATTCGGATAAGAATGCGACGCAGAATATTCCTGTAGGTGCTGATGTAGAGCGAGCGGCAAGGGCAGGTCAATCGCTTGACTATCAAGCAACTGTGAGTGGGCAGGCTGTACAGGTGGGAGTCTCACCACTGTATGCACCGTCTGCAGCTAGCTCAGGGGCTGCGAAAGGCAATGTTGGGCCAGTGGTAGGGCTGTTGTTAGTCTCGAAGTCCTTAAGCGATACGAACGCTACGCTGTCTCTTGTACGCACACTCCTCCTGAGTGTTGGAGGCGGAACACTGCTCCTAGCCCTTGCGGGAGGATGGGCGATAGCGGCCCGCGTCCTCTCTCCGCTTGCAGAAATGGCAAAGACGGCAAAGGCTATCGCGGTCGCAACTGAACACGGCATACATATTGGTGGCCTCAGTCAGCGCGTGAGCATACCGGGGAGACGTGACGAAATGGGGCAGGTGGTTGACGCCTTTAACGAGATGCTGAACAACCTGGAAAGCGCAACGCAGGCGCAACACCGTTTTGTTGCCGACGCCTCGCATGAACTGCGCGCACCATTGACCACCATTCAGGGAAATCTTGCCTTCCTGCTACGTCATGCCGAAGAACTACCAGTCGAGGAACGACATACGATGCTCTCCGATGCCCATACTGAGACGCTGCGGCTCGCACAGTTGGTCGAAGAACTCTTGCTACTGGCCCGTGCTGATGCAAGCGTCGATACAGTCCCGACGTTGATCGAGAAAGAGAGCACGGCAAGTACACATCTCATTGAACTGGACCATACGATTCTGCAATTAGTACGTCAACTACGCGGTCGTTTAAGTGACGAAGATGTGCGAGTACAACTGACGGTAGGCTCAATAGAACCAGCGCGCGTACGAGGGAATGAGGAAAGTATACGGCGTGTCCTGCTTATTCTGCTTGACAACGCCATCAAATATACGACGACACACGACAAGAGCGAGGGGGGGCGCGTAACGGTTTCACTGGCACGAACGGCGAATGAGGCAGTTATGCGTGTGCAAGATACAGGCATCGGCATCGAGTCAGGCGATCTGCCCCACATCTTCGAGCGCTTCTATCGTGCTGATCGCGCACGGTCACGAGAGGGAACTGGACTTGGACTTGCCATTGCGCAAGTGCTCGTCAAGCAACTGAATGGGCGCATCACCGTTGAAAGTATCGCGGGACAAGGCAGCACGTTTACAGTCTGGTTGCCGCTCGTGCTCGAAAAAACAAAACCTCTGGCTTGACACATTCTCAGTCCTGTCTCAGACTTCCCACAGGAACAATTCACACCGACCTGTTATGCTTTTAGCAATCTGAGAAACGACGTTGTATAGCTTTTTATAAAGAGGATTGTGTGTTATGTTTACAGGAGCAATTTGGCCGTGGGTGGGCTTTAATCTGTTTGTGCTTGCAATGCTTGCCATCGATCTTGGCGTCTTTCACCGTACATCGCACAGCGTCTCGTTAAAAGAGGCTTCGATCTGGAGCGTGGTGTGGATTTCACTGGCCTTGCTGTTCAATGTTGGTCTGTACTTCTTGCGCGGACCCGATCCCGCGTTACAATTCTTTACAGGCTGGCTAATTGAAAAATCGCTCAGCGTCGATAACATTTTTGTCTTCGTGCTGCTCTTCACATACTTTCGCGTTCCTGCGGAATACCAGCACCGTGTACTCTTCTGGGGTATTCTTGGTGCTCTGATAATGCGCGGCATTTTGATTGCAGTGGGTGCCGTGTTACTGGAAGAGTTCCACTGGATACTCTATGTGTTCGGAGCCTTCCTGGTTTATACAGGCATTAGAATGGGTATGCAGAAAGAAACGGAGATCGAGCCAGAGAAGAATCCGTTGCTGAAATTTGTGCGGCGCGTTGTGCCTGTCACAGAGGAGTATGTGCAAGACCGCTTCGTAGTACGCCGGACCGGAAAACGTATGGTGACGCCACTGCTGTTAGTACTGCTCATCATCGAGAGTACCGATCTTGTCTTCGCGGTAGACTCCATTCCCGCGGTGTTCGCCGTTACCCAGGACCCCTTTATTGTGTATACATCGAACGTCTTCGCGATACTTGGACTACGTTCCCTGTACTTCGTGTTTGCCAACGTCATCGACAAGTTCTACTACCTGAAGATTGGTTTGTCGGTCATCCTGGTCTACGTCGGCATAAAGATGCTGGTTGCCGACATTTTCCACATTCCCAGCTTGCTCTCGCTCGCCGTCATTGCGCTCGTGCTAGGCATTGCCATTGTTGCTTCGGCGATACGTGCGCGCCGCATAAAAGACACGAACCCAGAAGAGCGGACGGTCCCCGCACCTAAAGAGAGTGTAACGCATACTTTGTAGGAATGACAGAGAAGGCTAATGCAGAACCCCTCTATTAGACTAATGAGTCGAAAAGAGGGGTTATGCATGAAGGTTTTAACCTGTACCATTTTTTCGCATTTGCTCGACATCTTGTAGCAAATCGTGAAATTGCTCTTTCTGATTTAAATTTTTCACTACAGCATCAGCAATGCTATTAGCATCTTCAGGAGGCTAGCTTAAGTAACCAATGGTAGATGGAATACTAGGAATTTCTGTATCGTCTAGGCGTATAGGAAGGATATATTTCTGCTGTTCAACAAATGCACGAGTTTGGGCTGCTTCGCGTTCATGGTTAGTCCATATCTTAGCAGCATAATGAAATCAGGAGAAACTACAGTATCTTTATTGATTCACATCTTATACAATTTTAAACTTCTTTGATCGAAGCGTGTATAATTTTCTTCTCTTCAAATCGACCTTTATCAAAGATGGCGCAAAGTTGTTCAATTGTAACCCTACAGTCTTGCACAAGTAACTCTAGCTTACGCCGTATTTCCTGACGTACCATCAGAACGCGCTTTGATGATTTGTTGCTGACGGTACCAAAGTTTGTAGTTAGTGAAAGCAAGCTTTGCACCTGCTCATGCAAATGTAGAAGAGTTGCTAGTAGAAAATAGCGATGAGGAAGAATAGCTGTAGGAAGTTGGGCGGAGTTTTGTAAGAGTTTACATAGCTCTTGTACTGGTTCTTCTATTCTACTCACGAGAGCAACAAGACGGCTACATTGACGAGGATAAAGATTTGTACCATTCATTAACGTGTTATTGATGTTTACAAGAGCTAATTCATTCTCTTGAAGAGCTAACCGATATGGCTTTGTCTCTGATTGAAAAGTTTTTAGCGACATTCGGGTTACTCTAGGTACAGATACTATATTCTCTCTTAGCATGTCTCTGGCCTTTCCGC
>CAXTUE010000342.1:0-5723 GCA_964247355.1 uncultured Ktedonobacteraceae bacterium
GATTTATCCCGTCCTCGTTAGCATGATTAGTTGCCAAGAGGACGGGATAAATCGGTCCCTACGACAATTTCAAATGCCCCACATCGTTCAACACGAAGACGACGCGTTGGGGGCCGTTGACGTGCAGCATGGTGATCGAGGTATTGGCGCATGGAAAAAAGAAATCGCGCTTCAGGCCGATGGCCTCGGACGCGTAGGCGTTGATGGTGCCCCCATGCGCGAAGACAAGCACGCGTTCGCCGATATGCTTGCTGGCGATCTCGTCTATGGCTTGAATGACACGGGCGCGAAATGCGGTCGATGATTCGCTGTCGGGTATACTGTCCCAACTGCCACCAAGAGCGACCCGCCGCACAATCTCTACCTGCCGGTCTTGTAATGCTTTACTCAGGGCCGTGCGGTCCTCGCCTTCTTGAATAGTCGGCAGAGGCCAGACATTGCCCAGACGTATCTCTTTGATATTTTCCACAATCGTCACCGGTAGCTTGAGATATTCCAGTAGCGGTGCAGCAGTTTGTTGACAGCGCAACAATGGACTACTGTACACCGCATCGAAATGAGTCTCTTTGAGTCGCTCCGCTAGTGCTTTTGCCTGCTCACGTCCTGTCTTGCTCAGAGGCAGGTTATCATAGACGCCACTAGGAATGATCTCGTCTGCCTCTGGTAGCGCATCGCCATGCCGGATAAGAAATAACTCTGCGGCATTTGCGCGCCGCAAAAGAAATGGGTCGTTGGTGTTCATATATGTATCTTCCTTAATTAACTTGTATGCTTGCTTAAGCTTTTCCTCAAGCCCAAAAGTAGTGTAGCACAAATTCATCAGGCGTTAGATGGAGCAACTTCATCATACAAAAAAGTACTTCTCCAGCGTCTATCTACAAAACCCATTGTTTGGGCAATGTCTTGCCTATTGTTCTCTACTGGTTCAAACACCTAATTGACAGGACGCGCTTTATAATTGATACTATATAGTAGAGTATTGCACTATCATGCTGATTTCTACACAAAAATAAGACCAGGAGGCTAAAGTCTGTGAATCAACGTCGCCTTGGCAAATATGAGCTTCAGGAGCGTATAGGTCGACACGCGACAAGTAAAACGTGGAAAGCCCTGGATACGCAGCAACAACGCATCGTCGCGCTGAGAACTATCGACGTACAGCCTGGCAGCGACTTTCTCGCACGCTTTTCAGCAGAAGCACAGGCAGTCGCGGCCCTCCATCACTCGAATATTGTAGAGCTACTGGAGACGTTTGTCTCGCAGCAGGGTACCGAGGCATATGTCGTTACCAGCTACATAGAGGGGCCATCGCTACAAGAATATCTTGATGCTACAGCACGGACGGGAAAAATTGTCGTGCCAGCCGAAATGATTGCGCTCTTGACTCCTATCGCGACAGCCCTCGACTACGCGCACCAGCATAGAGTGCTTCATGGCGCGCTCAAGCCGACCGCTATTCTCTTTGATACGCAGCGCGCTGTTCCATCCCTGCCCGGCGAACCAGTGCTTACTCAATTTGAAATGCACCAGCAACGCGACCCGCGTACACTCTCCGTTGAAGACGCACCATATATCGCACCGGAGGTGGCACAGGGTTATGCGAGCACGGAACGCAGCGACCTCTACGCCTTCGGCGTTATGCTCTATGAGTTGTGTACAGGTGCTTTACCATTCCAGGGTGAGACAACTAACGATATTTTGATGCAACATATTCACGGCTCTCCAACCGCACCCGCGCTGCTCAATCCTCAAATTCGTCCTTCGTTAAGCTCGGTTATTTTACGGAGTATCTCGAAAGAGCCGTCGGCACGTTTTTCTAGCGCAACCGCCCTTGTTGCTGCCGTTGCTAAGGCACTGAACATAAGCATGCCTGGAAATGTCCTTGATCCAAATCTCGCGCGTGGCATCATCACTCCGCCCTCATTTAGCGGCATTAGCGGCCTGGATTCCATGAATAGCCAGACATCTATTAGTCCACTGCCTCAATCATTTCCAGCGCAATCTGTCCCTTCGATTCCACCAGTTGTTGCCAGTAGTAATACGCCCATATTGCCGCCATCACCAGTGACTTCGACACGTACTCCAATTCTATCCGAAACGCCAGCAACTTTATCTCAACAGGCAACCATACAAAGCGAAAGTCCTGCACATGTAGCAGTAGAGCCTGTCACAGTGAGTGCGCCAGCGAGTCCAGTTTCACCTCCTGCACGTCCTAAAAGAAGGCGTGGTCTGTTTATCGCGCTAGCGGCAGTACTTCTGCTCGCATTGCTCAGTTCGCTGCTTGGAGTATTGATTCTTTCCACACGCTCACAAAATGCGTCATCAGCGCAGCAGACGCCTGTTGTTGGTCATGCCTTTTTCGTCAGTAGCGGCCTCATCAGCAAGAATAGCAATCAAGGTATTACAGACAAGTTCCAGATTGATTTGCACAATCTTCAGCAGCCACAGGCGGGCAAGAAGTATTATGCATGGCTTTTGACAAGCAATGGACAAACAGACGCGCCAGCACTCGCGCTCGGCCCTTTGTCCGTGAATCAGGGACGTGTAACAATGACCTACAGTGGCACGTCACATTTAAACTTGCTTGCCGCGTACAATCGTTTTCTTGTCACGGAAGAGGATGCCGGTCAGCAGCCGGTGAATCCCTCGCCCGATAGCAACACATGGCGTTACTACAATGGTTTTTCGACAGCACCCGACTTGACCGATCCCAAGCGTTACAGCCTGTACAATCATCTTCAGCACCTGCTCTCGCAAGACCCTAAGCTACAAGCGGCAGAACTAACAGGTGGGTTAGACACGTGGCTCTTCAAAAATACGACAAAAATTCTTGAAGCGGCAGGCAGTGCGCGTGACCAGCAAAAAGTGTGTGTGGCCAGACCCAGCACGTCATGTACAGATTTCATGTTGCGACAAGTTGCGCGTATCCTGGACTATCTCGATGGTTCGGCCTATGTGAAAAACGAAAATATACCTGCAAACATACAGGGCAGCCAGTTACTGATTGATCCGATAACCGCGCGCGTTGCTCTACTAGAGTCTGAGCCAACGCAGGAACCGCCGGGATATCTAAAGCATATTGGCAGCCATCTACAAAGTATTAGCCAGATTGCAGGTGCGACATCCGAACAACGGGCATTAGCTATTCGTATCAATCAAGCGATCAACAACGTGCAGGGGTGGCTCAATGCCGTTCATGCCGATGCTGCTAAACTAATTCATATGAATAGCGGTCAACTGATTCAATCCGATGCGTTGAGCACCTTAAACGATCTTTTCATTCAGGCAAACAACGCCTTTGTGGGGCAGGTTGACCCGAATACGAACAACGTCAAGGAAGGCGTGGTACAGATACATTATAACGTTCAGGCTCTGGCAACCTTCGATGTCGCTCCCTGTGTCGTCTCGAATGGCAAGAGTTCCTGCGCGTAAAATGGGGGAAATGGATAATGAGTACAAATGCACGACGCATCAGCAAGTATGAACTGCAGGAGCAACTGGGACACGGTGGGATGGCGGAGGTATGGAAAGCCTTCGATCTCCAGTTGCATCGCTTTGTCGCGATTAAAATATTGCACGCGAACCTGCAAGAGGACCCTAATTTTGTGACGCGTTTCGAGCGGGAGGCGCAGTTAATCGCTTCATTGCATCATCCCAACATTGTGCAACTGCACGACTTCCAGATTGCTTCGCAGGAGGCCAACACGACTACGGCCTATATGGTCATGGACTACGTTGAGGGTGAGACACTGGCACAGTATATTCAGAGAACTTCTAAGCAAGGCAATATTCCCTATCCAGCAGAAATTGTGCAAATCTTCACCTATACCGGTCTCGCCGTTGACTATGCTCACTCTAAAGGCGTCATTCATCGTGACCTGAAGCCTGCGAATATCTTGCTCGACAAACGCAACACAGCGCATACACCGGCGGGCGAACCCATTCTGAGCGATTTTGGCGTTGCCAAACTCATGGGCACATCTGGCAATACGCTGGCTGGAACGCATGTTGGAACACCTCTCTATATCTCACCGGAGCAGGTTAATGGCTATGCTGGTAACGAACGGAGCGATATCTACTCGTTAGGTGTCATGCTCTATGAGATTGTCACTGGTCAAGTACCTTTTCAAGGCGATCATCCAACAGCAGTCATGACACAACATCTTCATATGCCTCCGCCGTCACCTCGGCTCATTAATCCGAATATTCCGCCCGCACTTGAAGCGGTGATTCTGCGCAGCCTCGCGAAGGACCCGGCACAGCGCTTTCCTAATGCTTCATCGCTGACAGCCGCCATTGCCGAAGGACTAAACGTACCCGTACCAGAGAAAATCGGCAAGCCTGCCTATCCCGTCGACGCGGTGGATATGCCAACTCATCTCGCACCGCCCGCGCCAGTTCAGACGGCAACACAACAAGCAGTGCCGCAGTCAACGCTAAATGTCTCAGTACTTACTCCGGCAACAGCGAGCGTCATACCGAAGAGAAGCGACACCAAGGTCTCAACGACTCAAAGTACGCCACCAGTTCCGCCAACGCTAAAGCCTCAATCGCGGCTACCCAGGAGAGGCATTCTTCTTGCTTCTATCCTCTTGCTCTTCCTCCTTATTGGCGGCATAGTGAGCGCGGTTTTTCTGTTGCCACGGCTCACTCATTCAACACCCGTCGCTTCCAACGCGCTTGCCGGGCACGCGTTTTTTGTGAGTAGCGGGCAACTCAATGATGGAGCGCAAGGTATTGCTGATAGAGTACAGGTTGACCTGCAAAACGTGCAGTCCTTGCCATCTGGCAAAAGTTACTATCTGTGGCTCCTGGGCGATATAGACCCTTTGCAGCAACAAGGTGACCTGCTTGTACCCGCGACAGTACACCCGCCTATCCTTCTGACGAATAATTTGCCTGTACAAAATAACGCTGTGCATTATACCTACATGGGTGATGCCCAGCACAACAACCTGCTATCGCAGACGAGCCGCCTGCTCATCACACGAGAGGATGCGGGAAACACGCCAGCTAAGCCATCGTCCGATTCGGCTACATGGATGTATTATGCACAACTTCCGCAAGCATTTATTCCTGGTGGCAATCTTCACTTACGGGGGCTTGACCATATCCGTCACCTCTACTACAATGAAGATCATCTGAAGGTGTTGGCACTCTATGGGGGTCTGGACATCTGGGTGTTCCGAAACACGGAAAAGATTCTGGAATGGTCAACAAGTGCGCGTGACGACTTCAACGGCACGACGAGCAGCTATGGCCTGATGCACAGTCTCTTTACCAGCATCCTCGACTATCTGGATGGCACTGCTAATGTTCATGTCGACGTACCACAAGGTACACCAATCGAAGCCGATGCCAATATCGCACGTGTAGGCTTGCTGACAGTTGATCCAAAGGGAGGACAAAACGGACAACATCTCGATACCAACCCTCCCGGCGATCTTGACCACCTTGCCCTACATCTTAGCGAACTGGTGAAGGCTCCCGACGCGTCAGCCGGAATACGACAACAGGCGCAGAGTATCGTGATTGACGTGAGCAACGCAAAAATGTGGTTGACACAGGTACATGCGGACGCAAAGGCTCTGTTCGATATGACTCCTGAGCAACTGGCACAACCCGCGGCCCAGAACCTGCTAGAAGATATGGTGGCACAAGCAACCTATGCCTACATTGGTCAACTCGATGCAACGACGAATACAACCATTCCAGGAATATTG
>CAXTUE010000343.1:0-5705 GCA_964247355.1 uncultured Ktedonobacteraceae bacterium
CGTTAGAAAGCTTCGTGTCGCTATATAAAGACCGTCGGGCGTTACCTCCCAATCTTTCTCTTCCTCAGTTGAAGATTGATCCATCTCTGCTCCATGTACGTGTTTTGTACTATACCATCGGAATATGCTCAATAGAAACATCGCGTGACGCATGACGCAATTGAATGCGACGCATCGCATTCCCAATACGGCGGATGCCTTCTTCAATATGTACTATTTCGGGCGAGGCAAAGCTGAGGCGAATGTAATGCTGCCCGCCACCATCGACATGAAATGGTTCGCCAATCACAAATGCAACCTGTTCAGCTGCAGCTTCACGTAATAAAGTACGCGCCCGCATGTCTCCCGGTAGACGACACCAGAGATGGAAGCCACCACCAGGACGATTGACTCGCGAACCAACCGGCCAATGCGTCTCGATAGCCTGTAACATGCAGTCCCTTTTTTGCTGGTACTGCTCTCGCAACATGTGTACATGCTCGTCCATGAAACCGCTTTGCAATAGTTCGGATACCGCCCACTGTCCCAGCGCGTTGGTATTGAGATCAAAAACTTGTTTGTGGAGAGATAGACGCTCGATCATCGTTGGCGGTGCCACAAGCCATGCTACGCGTAGGCCGGGGGCAAGTATTTTTGAGTAGGTGCTGAGATAAAGCACCTGTTCGTGCCTGTCCATCGCTTTGAGCGGCTGCTGCTCTTTGCCATCAAAGAAGATTTCGCCATACGCATCGTCTTCAAGAATGGGTATTTGGTAGCGTTTGGCGATTTGTAGAAGCCGCTTTCTGCGCTCGTAAGACAACACAACGCCGGTCGGATTATGAAATGTCGGTGAGGTATAGATAAAACGCGGCTGACGACGCGCGAGAATAGATTCGAGCAGGTCGATACGCATGCCCTCGTTATCCATCGGCACTCCAATAACGCGCGCACCCAATGCTCTAAATGTATTGATCGCGCCGAGATATGTTGGGACCTCTACGACTACTTCGTCACCTGGACGAAGCAGAAAGCGACTGATCAGGCCAATACCCTGCGTTGAACCCGACAAAATCAGGATATGCTGCACGTCGATAGCCACACCACGCAGGCGCATATGTGCCGCGATAGAACGGCGCAGACTCTGTAGCCCTTCGACGGGACAATAGCCCAGTGCGCTTTGCCGTCCAGCAAGCAGGCGCTCAGAAAAGAGGGTAGCAAGGCGTTTGGCTGGAAGCGTATTCAGTGCGGGTGTACCTGCCGCGAGCGAAATAACCTCTTTCTGCTCGCCCATTGCGGTGATCTCGCTTAGCACACGTGCGTCCGGTCCTAATACAGCATCCTCGCCTTCCGCCAGACCAAAGAGCCAGGAGGGTGTATCGCTTTCAAATGGTTCTCCAGGTTCAGGTACATAGCTGCGCCGCACAAGTGTGCCGCGTCCCACATGTCCTTCGATCAAGCCCTCGCTGGCAAGCTCGTTATAGGCATTCATCACGGTGGTGCGATTCACACCTAATGCTTGCGCGAAGGCACGCTCCGTCGGTAAGCGTGTGCCCTCTGCCAACTCGCCTGCTAAAATCGCCTCGCGTAGAGCCTGACATATCTGCTGATAGAGCGGGACGCCATTGGCACGCTCCAACTTGACCAATGCAGTAATCGGTGTTGTAAATAATGGAAGTGATGATTTGGGATTGGCTGTATTGCGTACCATGTTTTCCTCCTGATTGGTTCACACCAATCAGTGTAGCCGATGTACAGCAGTGTAAGCAAGTGCCAATATTCTGCTTATGAATAGGCCAATGTTCGACTAACACAGAAAAGAGAAGCTATGACGGATATTGCACAGCGCGTTGAACAGGTACGCAACGACCACACACACGGTTCACGTTGGCTTGTACGCGAGACGCTACTGATTCTGCGCGACCTTGCGGGTATGCCAAACAGGACATCGAATGAGCAAGATATACACACAGTTGGTCGTACGCTTGCACAGGCGCGGCCTTCTATGGCCGCTCTAGCAAGTGTAGTTGGACATGTCCTTACAGCACAAGGCGGACTGGATGCAATGGCGCAGGAGGCCGAACATCTGTTACACGAGTACGATACAGCAACAGTACGCATTGCCGAACATGCTCAACCGTTGTTACGTGGCACGATTTTGACGTGTAGCATCTCTGGTACTATACTAGATGTGCTTGCCGCCAGTAGAGCGAATATTGAACAGGTGATTACTCTGGAAGGGCGTCCAGGCTACGAAGGGCGCGAGATGGCCAGCGCGTTGCAACAAAAAGGCTTCGCAGTCACGCTGATTACGGATGCACAGGCGGACATATTTCTGCCGGAGTGCGACAGCGTTGTCGTCGGTGCCGATAGCATTCTAGCTAATGGAGATGTGCTGAATAAAGCAGGAACGGCCCTGCTGGGTTGGTCGGCACAGGGTTATTCGGTTCCGTTCTACGTGCTATGCGAAACGCTGAAAATCTCGTCGCAGGAGTGGCGCGAGGGACGCGAACACTGGCAAACAAATCTCGCGCTTCTGGAGGAAAAAGAGGCGACAGAGGTGCTGGAACACCCTATCAAGGGCGTTACGGTCCGCAATTTCTACTTTGATCGCACATCGCACAAGCTGGTAACAAAGATAATTACGGAGCAAGGAGCTATGAGTCTACAAGCGATTAAAGATATTGCGGCACAGGTAGCACATAACGCACAGGTATTGAGCTGGTAGCAATCAGGCACTCTGGTACCCTGCCACATGATGAAGGCCGACGTGCCCTCTCATCAGCCAGAGAGGGCAGTGGTGGCTTCCCGCAGTTGTTGCACGTCACGCATGGGTGGAACTCCGAAGAGGCTTTTGTACTCGCGATTGAAGTGAGAGGCATCGTGATAGCCCACTCGATAGGCAGCACTTGCCGCGTCGAGGTCCTCGCCCAGCATCAGACGACGGGCCTCCTGCAACCGTAGCCGCTTCTGAAATTGCAGTGGACTCATCTCCGTGACTGCCTTAAAGTGGTGATGGAAGCCTGAGACGCTCATTCCCAGTTCGCGCGCGATCTGTTCAATACATAGTGGCCGGTCGAAGTCCTGGCGAAGTCTCTTGACTGCTGTCGCGATGGAGGGGGTGTAGCCGCCTTCCATGACCAGGTGACGGAGCCGGATACCTTGCTCCCCCACCAGGAGCCGGTAGACAATCTCCCGTGTAACGAGTGGCATCAGGACCTGTGCGTCAGCAGGAGAATTGAGGAGTCGGATGAGCCGCACGAAGGCGTCGAGTAACTTGCCATCCACGGGACTGACATTCATAGCACTCACCTCGCCACTCTCTTTAGGGAAGGAGAGGGAGGCTTCAACCATGACCGAACTGACGAGGGTGGGGGCAAGTTCCAGGCGTAAAGCGAGATAGGGCCGCTCCTTAGACGCTTCGAGAACCTGACTCACGCGCGGTAGCCCGACGGCGGTGAGCAGATAGTGTGAGGGGTCGTAGTGGTAGCGGCTCTCACCCAGCAGAACCTCTTTGCTACCTTGAACAATCAAGGCCACCGATGACTCGACCACGCTATGAGCACGCTTGAAAGGGACTGAAGTGCGTGAGAGATGAAGCCCTGGAAGTGGTTGAAGCGTTCCATCCTCGCGAATGGTCTTCGCAATGTGCTCAGCCAATTCCTCGCGATTGTCGTGCATATGTCGTGCCTCGCGTTGTGCCTGCGAATCGTTGTGCATCTCCATGTGGACCTCTTCTTTGTAAAAAATTTGCAGGATTTGCCAATCATCTTCCACAATCATTCTACCACCCTGAGAATATGGGCAGCTATAATACTCTTCAAGACAGAGAATACACTTCTCTGCTTTTACAGACAACGTGGAGGAATAAAGAATATGGACATCAAAAGGATTGGCTCACAACCTTCTGGCAAAGGGCCAGCCGAGTATTTTAGCGGCACGGTACGTGTTGACCCCCTCTTCCAGGCACCTGAACCGGCACGGGTGGCGGGAGCCAGCGTCACGTTCGAGCCGGGTGCTCGCACAGCATGGCACACTCATCCACTGGGTCAGACACTGGTCGTGACGGCTGGTTGTGGGCGAGCGCAACGTTGGGGAGGGCCGATTGAGGAAATTCGACCGGGGGACGTGATCTGGTTCGCGCCAGGAGAGAAACACTGGCACGGTGCCGCGCCGACCACGGGCATGACGCATATCGCTATTCAGGAGCAGGTCGGCGGTAAGACCGTCGACTGGCTAGAAAAGGTCAGCGACGAACAATATCAGGTGTGATCTATGTAGGAAGCTTCTTTTTACACAAAGATAGGAGTTTGAAGCATGCAAAAGCGTACACTTGGAAAGAGCACTCTGGAAGTATCTGCTATCGGGCTTGGCTGTATGGGTATGAGCTTTTCCTACCCTCCATTCCCAGACAGGCAGGAGATGATTCAACTCATTGGATCAGCCGTTGAACGAGGCATTACCTTTTTTGATACCGCCGAAGTATACGGCCCGCTCACCAATGAAGAACTCGTGGGCGATGCGCTTGCTCCCTTCCGTGGGCAAGTGGCAATCGCCACCAAATTCGGGTTCAAACCTGCCTCTAACGGCGAAGGGCGATGGAGCGAGTTGGATAGCAGACCGGAGCATATCAAGCAGGTTGCCGAAGCCTCGCTCAAGCGGCTCAAGGTTGATGCCATCGATCTGTTTTATCAACACCGCGTCGATCCAAAGGTACCTATCGAAGACGTGGCAGGGGCGGTAAAGGACCTGATACAGGAGGGAAAGGTCAAGCACTTCGGCCTTTCTGAAGCAGGAGTGCAAACGATTCGTCGCGCACATGCCGTTCAGCCTGTGACGGCTCTTCAAAGCGAATATTCGCTGTGGTGGAGAAACCCGGAAGCGGGAATTATGCCGATGCTGGAGGAACTGGGCATTGGCTTCGTTCCATTTAGTCCTTTAGGAAAAGGCTTCCTCACGGGCAAGATCAACGAAAACACAACGTTCGACAGTACCGACTTCCGCAACGTTGTTCCTCGCTTTACGGCAGAGGCGCGCAAAGCGAATCAGGCTCTAGTCGATTTGCTGAGCAAAGTCGCGGAGCAAAAGCAGGCAACACCCGCTCAAATCGCGCTTGCGTGGTTGCTTGCACAGAAGCCGTGGATTGTGCCAATTCCCGGTACCACAAAGCTAACACGTCTTGAAGAGAACATCGGCGCAGCTAACGTTGAACTGACGGCTGACGATCTCCGCGAAATCGAGAACGCCGCCGCACAGATTCCAGTGCAAGGGGCTAGATATCCCGAAGAATTGGAGCGAACTACGGGCCGCTAAGCGAAATCAGTTGTACATCAGTGAGGTCAAAGAATATGCGTCTCTACCTGATGTACGATAGTAGATTCGGTCATTGGCCACGAATGTGCGTACCATCCTCGACGGCTAGCTCTGCGGCTTGTCGTAGTTCATCAACCAAGTGACACCGAACTGGTCGGTGCAGTGTGCGATGATGGCACCCCAGCCGCTGTCGGTCGGCGCAAACACCTCTTTGCCGCCGTCCACCAGCTTAAAGTAGAAATCCCGCAGTTGTGCCTCGCTGTCGCAATTCAGCACCAGGCTGGAGCCATTCCCGCGCTCCAGCCCAGCCTGATCACTCTGGAGGTCGCTGCCCATAAAGTGGATACCGCCAGCTTGGAATTCCAGGTGTATAACGCGCTCGCCCTCAAACTGCACCTCGGCATCACCACCGAACA